>NZ_LWEY01001180.1:0-2275 GCF_001634935.1 Oleiphilus sp. HI0043
CACAAGAGTAATGTATTGATCTCTTCTGTACTTTGGAACGAAGTGCTTGAAGAAGTTGCTAAAGATTACCCTGAAGTAGAAGTCATTCACATGTTGGTTGATGCAGCTGCGACTCACCTATGTTTGAACCCAGGTCAGTTTGATGTCATGGTCATGGAAAACATGTTCGGTGATATCTTGAGTGACCAGGGTGGCGGTATTCTTGGTTCTCTAGGTCTAATGCCATCAGCATGTATGGGGCCTGAGAAAGCATACTACGAACCTTCTCACGGTTCTGCACCAGATATTGCTGGCCAAAACAAAGCTAACCCATACTCAATGATTGGTTCTGTTGCATTGATGCTGGACATGAGTTTTGGTTTGGAAGAAGAAGCGAAAGCGGTTTGGACTGCTATGCAGAGCGTCTTCGAAGCAGGCTTCTCTACAAGTGACTTGTCTAAGCCTGGTCAGGGCATCGAGATTCTAAGCACAACAGAGTTTGCTGATAAGGTAATGGCTAAGTTGGAAGAATTGCTATAAACCAGCAAAGAAATTAAAAAAGGGGAGCCATAGCGGTTCCCCTTTTTTGTTCTTGTAGGCAGAGCCTTCCACGGCTCGCTGACGGGGTAGCACGGGGCAGGCTCTACTTGGGAAACAACTCAACAATCTCCGCACTTTCCGCAGGCTTGCTGCTTTGCTCCTGTAAATACTTTCGTGGGTTTGCCAATGCCAGTTGTAGTTCCACAAACGAATCATGCATCATTTCTGAAAGTCTCATACAGGACGATAATGGGCTTCTGGCACCTTGCCTGGCCATATTTATCCTGAACTGCACTCCTTTCAAACGGCGCTGAAGTTCAATAGGTGCTTGCTCGATTGCTTGTTGATAGAGCTCTTCACGGTAACGCTCAAATGCTTCTGGCTTGTTCGAAGCTAAGTATCTTAGTTTATCAAAATCGATCGGGACGATACGAGAGTCCTGATTACCTAAGTGAGAAGACTCCGCTTCTTTAAAGTTTGATCCATCGTGCACGGTAACGACCTCTTACTGTTACAAAGTGTTAGCGATATTTTATCGGTGCGATCAAAAACTGTACAGCTAGAAGGTGTGGGCAGGTCCACGAATTTACAAGATCTCTGCAAAATTTTGTGAAATCACTTAGATAATAGCGGTGATGATTTTGATGCCAGTTTTTCAAGCACTATAAAGTGATTATTCGTCTAAGTTGTGCGCAAGCTTCGTATGATAAAAATGTGGCTTTGTAAATCTTATAGTCAATGTTTCAAGTGAGTTAACATTTGGCTTTATTACTTCAAGACTTCTGCAATAATACTGGCAATATCTATAGTGTTTGTTGAGTGGGGGACGGTGTTACAAGTTAGTATGTCTTTGATCGGTGCTTTAGACATTTCACAGTATGCATCTTCAGAGAAAAGTGCGTGCACACCAATGCATATAGGCTCTTGTAAACCTTCGGCTACAAGCGCTTCGGCAGTACGAATCATGGTCCGACCTGTCGAGATAATATCGTCAATAAGTACGGGGGTTCTTTGTGCAAAGTCTTGAGCATTTGGGCTCGAAACTTCTACGTTCTTATCGCCGAAACGTTGTTTTTCTAGAATTAAGTAGGGGCAGCCAATCATGTCTGCTGCCGCCGCAGCCCATTGCTCACTTTCACTGTCAGGGCCAACCACCAAGGGGGTCTCAATATTTTCTTTAACCCATGAGGCTATTAAAGGGTTAGCTTGCAGAGTGTGTGTTTCCATTGTGTAAATTTCACCCAGTGAATGGTAGCGATGCAGGTGAGGGTCGATGGTGATTAAGCGATCTAAATACTGATTTAACAACTTAGCGTAATAGCGTGAAGTCAGAGCCTCTCCTTCGTGAAACTTAATATCCTGACGCATATAGGGAAGATAAGGACAGACTAAGGTAGTACTGGCTATTCCAAGCTCGCGTAAGGTTTCGCAAAGATAAACCAAGGGTAGAAACTTTGAATTTGGCTGGTGCATATTCGAGACTATAATGGCTTCACGCTGCTGGTAATCGCTATGTACTCTCATGTAAGTTTCACCATCAGGGAACTGGCGGTGTTCCAACTTGGCAGGTTCTGCATTTAACTCCGTAGATAGCGCAGCGAATAGCTCAGGTGCAGCGTAGAGGTCAAAAATTAAAGGTTTCATAGAGTTTCTTCCTCAATTCGAATAGCATCAGGGTGAGCGCTTAGAAAGTCGATCGCATATTCAAGTTCACCTTTTGTTTCTGCGTGCAGTTCAAAAAGTGGTGTACCAATAT
>NZ_LWEY01001181.1:0-1658 GCF_001634935.1 Oleiphilus sp. HI0043
CGCATGAATAGGAGTTGGTAAGCCCCTACTTTTAGAATGCTTTCAACCAGTTTATCTTCGTGCTGGAGCGGTGTTTCCAAAAACTGATTATGGTTATTTGCCAAATACTCGTACCAGCGACAGGCTCCATAGACAATTTCCTGAAGAAGGGCGCCGTCTTTATCTGCCACCTGTTCAGCAGCGATGGGCATGAGTGCAGTCAGTGACTTTTGTTCATAAGCGACACTGTGTAAAAGATGGCTGGCAAGCGCTCTGACGCTGCTTAAGCTTTCTATTGCAGGTAGCTTAGGAAGTCGGATATTTTGCTTGGAGCGTCTAGCTCGTGATTGGCGACGACTGCGTCCGCCAGACCTAGTTGTCATGATTGACATTCAGCTGCTCTCCCGCATTTAATAGCGCTTTACCGCCGTTCACGAAAGATTGAACGTCCATGGCTTTTGCCCCCGGAAGTTGGAGTTGCTGAATGCTGATAGCGCCTTGGCCACACTGGATAATGATGCCGTTTTTGGTTTTTCCAGAATAGTACCGGCTACTCGGTCATCGTTTGTTTCGACTTCTGATGCTTCAAAGATACGGACACGCTGAACTTTCCCTTTTGCATCAAGAAACTCCAGAAACGATACCGGCCAAGGGTTGAACGCTCGGATATTGCGACAGATCTGTTGGGCGCTATCTTGCCAGTTAATGCAAGCTTCTTGTTTACTCAGTTTATGTGCGTAATTCGCCAGTTCGTTATCTTGAGGTTCAGCCGCTAATGTTTCACGCTGTTCGAGATATTGCAAAATCGCGCTGGCTCCTTGTTCAGCGAGCCGGTCATGAAGGCTACCGCCAGTATCCTGGTCAGTGATATCGGTTTTGAGTTTGAGTAGCATGTCGCCGGTATCTAAGCCTACGTCCATTTGCATGATGGTAATGCCCGTTTCACGGTCACCCTCCTGAATTGCACGCTGAATCGGCGCAGCGCCACGCCAGCGTGGAAGTAAAGACGCGTGGATATTGATACAGCCGAAAGTGGGCATGTCCAACACTGCTTTAGGTAGGAGCAGGCCATAAGCCGCTACAATCATTAGGTCTGCCTTGAGCGCTGCTAGTTCCGTCTGGGCCTCGGGGTTTGTCAGCTTTTCAGGTTGGAATACTGGAATGCCATGCGCTTCAGCTACCTGTTTTACCTCGCTTTTTACGAGCTTCTTGCCACGCCCTGCCGGACGGTCTGGCTGAGTGTAGACGGCGATGACCTCATGGTTTTGGTCAATAATGGCTTGGAGGCTTTTGGCTGCAAACTCCGGTGTACCGGCAAAGATAATCTTCAAACTGAAATCACTTTTTTAAATTGGGTAAATAAAAATCGCACAGATATGATAAAAGGCGTTTTAAGCGCGTTCCTGACTGCGATGAATCTTCTCTAGTTTCTTTTTGATACGATTACGTTTTAAACCGCTTAAATAGTCAACAAAGAGTTTACCGTTTAAGTGATCCATTTCGTGTTGGATGCAAACGGCTAGTAGCCCCTCTGCTTCTAGGCTAAACTCTTTGCCTTGTCGGTCTAGCGCTTCGATCAGCACATGTTCGATTCGGCTAATATCTTCATAAAAGCCAGGAACGGACAGGCAGCCTTCTTGCATTTTTTCTAGCTCACCCTCTAAAACAGTGACTTTAGG
>NZ_LWEY01001182.1:0-785 GCF_001634935.1 Oleiphilus sp. HI0043
TGGGACGGCTACTGGATTGACGCAGCTTCTGCGCTTCGTATGGATGATCAAGCGATTATCGTGCTCGATCCTGTTAACCGTGACGTGATCGATAAAGGCCTGGCATCAGGCGTTAAGAACTACGTTGGCGGAAACTGTACGGTCAGCTTAATGCTGATTGCGCTAGGTGGTTTGTTTGCTGAAGACTTGATTGAGTGGGTTTCACCCATGACTTATCAAGCAGCTTCAGGTTCTGGTGCCAAGCATATGCGTGAACTAATCTCGCAGATGGGTGATATTCATAATACTGTAATTAATCCACTATCAGACCCTGCAAGCGCAATCCTTGATATCGACAAAGCGGTCGCTGAAAGGCTGCGTTCTGATGAGTTTCCAAAAGACCAATTCGGTGTGCCGCTTGCGGGTAGCCTGATTCCTTGGATCGATACCCAGCTACCTTCAGGGCAAAGCAGGGAGGAGTGGAAAGCTGGCGCCGAGACAAACAAAATACTAGGCATTGAAGACACACCGATCCCTATTGACGGCCTGTGCGTGCGTATTGGCGCAATGCGTTGTCATAGCCAGGCCTTAACGATCAAGCTGAAGAAAGATATTTCAGTGGAAGAGATTGAGCAAAAATTAGCGAAGGCGAACGACTGGGTTAAGGTTATTCCGAATGATCGTGAGCAAACGATTAATGAGCTTACACCTACTGAAGTAACTGGTACGCTAAGCATTCCTGTTGGTCGTATTCGTAAGCTTACAATGGGGCCGGAGTATATTTCAGCGTTTACTGTAGGTGATCA
>NZ_LWEY01001183.1:0-1330 GCF_001634935.1 Oleiphilus sp. HI0043
TAGGCCACGTGTTTTTGTGGCCGGAGTGATGTTTGATGAACTGGTTAGATGTTTTAGAACACCCAACTACACCAAACACCACGTTAAAACCTTTGTACTTGCCCAGAGACAAAAACACCCTAGATGGCGACTTTACCGGACTCCCTAGGAACACACCACCAACGAAACCTCTACAAATTAAAATGTACCTGAGAAGCTTAAACAGCGGAGCGGAACAGTTGGAAACCGTGCCACCTACCTTAATAATTTAAACGGAGGAATGCTCGATAAGAAACGAGCATTCCCTGCAGAATATTGAGCCCTAAACCTTAAGAGCCAAAAAACATTTAACGCTTAGCTAAACGGAGAGGTGAACTGGCGACTTTTTTGAGTGTTTTTCAAAAAAGGTGTCAGTTTGCCGAGTCCGTTTGAGCGCATTGTTATGTACTTAATTTTGATATTAGTTTTTTAAAAAGATCACCATAAAGAAATATGAAGCCAGCCAACAATATACATACTGCGAAAATAAATTTGTTGTGCACACTATTAACATATTGATAATCATATTTTTTTAACATTACACCATTAACACTTACCTGTTTTACCTTTAGGCCAAACAGTAAAGTATCCGCAAACCAAACCTTTACGTCAGCTCCCTGGGTAACCATATTCCGCTTTTGGGGTTTCAAGCGTAATCGATATTGCTCTTTTGACCCCGCTAAATTTAAATAGGTTTTATACCCGCGATATTTTACGTGTTTGAAACTTTCAATTACGCCTGCTGTAACTTCGTATTCATTTATTTTTTTTGCAGGGTCATCGAGTATTGATATTGTAAGCCCAATAATCACAGCAGCAGCTAGAGCCGAATATATAAATTTAAACAGTGCTTTAAAAGTTGCCATAACTTCGTTCTGAAACATAACGCCTTGCACAGCGGAAACTGTAGTGTAGTGGCTTTGTGCAACAATGAGCGAAGCGAATGCACAAAGCCGCGGAGCGGAGGTTTTCCGACTGGTGCAACTTGTTAGATGCATACTGGACTAATGTGCACTGGTTTTTGAAAGCAAGTTGAGAACAACAACGCCACCAACGATTAAACCCATGCCAACATACCCCCAAAGGTCAAGTTTTTGCCCGTGCATGAACCATGCGACTAGAGTTACTAAAACTATGCCAAGCCCTGACCAAACTGCATATGCAATACCAACAGGGATTGATTTCAGAGTAAGTGAAAGTAAATAGAAAGCAGCGCCATAGCCAATAATAACAAGCAGCGATGGGGCGATTTTAGTAAAACCTTCACTAGACTTAAGACTGGATGTTGCAATTACTTCACAAATAATAGCAG
>NZ_LWEY01001184.1:0-777 GCF_001634935.1 Oleiphilus sp. HI0043
AGCACAACGGTGGAATAATTTGGCGGGGCTTTTTGCGTTTCTTTGCAAAAACCGCGACATATTATGGAATCCGTTGGTTCTTTTGGTTATGTGTTTAAGCACGGTACACAATCTTATGCACTGCGCTCTGAATTTTGTTGATTTGGTTAGTTTGCTCTTCAGTTAAAGCAGAACCAAATTCACACCTTGCATTGTTTATAGATTCTAATAATTGAGCCCAACCATCGGTAAGACCATTCAATGAAGACAAACCGTCAGCTATTTGATTACTTGCATGTTCGTTACCAGTCGAAACTAAACTAGCTTGCAACCCTTCAATTGCATCGAATAAATCTGTGTTTGATTGGAATTCCATATTCTCTCTATGACACATAACGCCAAGCTAAACGGAGAGGTGAACTGGCGGGCTTTTTGGTACAAAAAGCGTGACAGTTTGCCGAGTCCGTTTGAGCGCTTGGTTATGTGTTTTTAGTTTTAAGCTTCGTAAGAACATACTTATAAATTACCGTAATTGATAGAAGCCATACTAACGCTTTGATTAAAACAATCATTGAAAACCATATAGGTCTGCTATGAAATGAAATTAAATCAGTTGTTCTCAAATTGAGTATTTCTAAATCTGTTGCCACGCCAACGAATTGATGGCCAAGCCAAAAGAACAAAAATATTGATATTAAGAACCATAGTAAACTGTTCGAAATACCCAATTCTTTAAATTGCATATTTACCCTTAATACACATAACGCCCGCCTCAGCGCGCAAAGTTTTATTGGCGGC
>NZ_LWEY01001185.1:0-1880 GCF_001634935.1 Oleiphilus sp. HI0043
GTTTTTGTCTCTGGGCAAGCACTTTGGTTTTAACGTGGTGTTTGGTGTAGTTGGTCGTTCTAAAACATCTAACCAGTTCATCAAACATCACTCCGGCCACAAAAACACGTGGCCTGCGTTGGACGCACGATAGAGCCGTGCGCCGTTTATAAAAGCGTTAGGTGTTCGCATGGACTCAGATGTTGAAATTTTGATCGCAATATTTTTGGTAGTGGCTCTATTCATTTGGCTAATTCCAGCTTTGATTTACACGATTAAGATTTCTCGATTAAAAAGAATTGATCCAGTTTTAAAAAAACAACTGATATCCTCTCTCTGGTTTATGCCTCCAGTAGGATGCATTATTTGTTTGGTCTTATTTTCTAAAACTGGAAAGCTTCGAAAGTTATTAGAACAAGAGCATCATCAGGTATGGGTAGCCGGTGGTAATAGATAGTGATGTATTATCCACCTAACAAGTTGCGCAATGTTCGCCCCGGAAAAACACCCGGGGCTGGACTCGCTTTGCTGCGCGCCACTCGCCCATTCGCAAGGCGTTAAATGTCATAGGTAAGCTATGGATATTGCTCAACCAGACGATATGAAGGTAGTCTCAATGGCGCCTTACGAATACATTCACTACCAATGTAGTGGTGGTCGAGAATTTCTGTGTTTGTGTCTCGAATTAAGGTTTGGCACCCGTAGCGTGAATATTGAGTTAAGCGACACTGAGATCGCTAAACTAACAATAAACAGTAAGCAATTTATTTCAGGTATACGTTCCGAGTTCATCGAAAACTGTGATGAGTTCGAGCACTCTAGGCATATCAAAGAGTTTGAAAACTGGCCTGTAGTAAAGTCAGCATTAAAAAAGTGGCATGGTCGGTAGCTATGCGTATTAAAACATTTAACCAGTTTAGCCAGCATCGCCCACAAAGGGCCGTGGGCTGGACTCGTTTCACTCGCCGCTGCTAAAGGCGTTAGGCAAAAATAATCATGATCAAACATTTTTTACTTCTGATATGTTCAATTCTATTAACGTCCTGTGTCATTTTACCTGATGAGTATTTTTATCCTCAGGCCGAAGGGGCAAGTGCTGAGAGAGAGTTATGTCACGGAAGCGTAGGCGCAAAAAGTAAGCTGGTTTATGAATTAGACGACGTTAAAGTTGATTTTAGTGTGGGTAGCGTAAACTCATTGTCCACGCTTTATATATCTATACGCGTTTACGATGACTCAAATGCAATTTGGCCAGCACAAACTATAACCGCCTACGCTGATTCTAACGAGTTATCTTTAAAGCTTGATCATTTTACAAGGTACAGGTACGTAGATAGATATAATTCTAGCGAGATCGAAAGCATAGATTACCCTTCCAACACAGTCATGGACAGAGCCGATCATGAAGATAAACAGAGGTTATATTTCAGAGAGTATTATGAGTCATATGTCTCAAGTGTTGAGCTTACAGATATCTCAATTGAAGAGCTAAGAATAGAAGCTATAAAAATTATCGTGCGGGGCAAAGAGCACTTGCTTGAAGATATCCTTTTTACAAAAACAAAAGGTATTTTCTTGTACCCGTTAAACTGCTAAGTGCCTAACAAGTTTATCAAACCTCGTTCCGCCCACAAAGGAACGTGGGCTGCACTGGACGCGCAAAAAGACGCGCGCCGTTTATAAAAGCGTTAAATGTTTTTTGGCCTTTAGGTTTAAGGCTCAATATTCGGCAAGGAGTGCTCGTTTCTTTTCATACATTCCTCCGTTTAAGTTTTTAGGGTAAGTGGCACGGTTTCCCGCTGTTCCGCTCCGCTGTTTAAGTTTCTCAGGTACATTTTAATTTGTAGAGGCTTCGTCGGTGGTGTGTTCCTAGGGAATCCGGTAAAGTCGTCAACTTAATT
>NZ_LWEY01001186.1:0-1107 GCF_001634935.1 Oleiphilus sp. HI0043
TACTAAGCGTAATTCGACGCTGGCATATTCGGGAGGGACAATCGATTCGATCGATTGCTCGGAAGACCGGATTGTCACGAAATACTGTTCGTAAATACCTCAATAATAGAAATTTAGACCCAAGCTACCCTGCAAGGAAGTCGCCGAGTAAGCTGGATGACTACGAGAAGACCTTAACCTGCTGGCTTCACCGTGAGGTGAAAAAGCATCGAAAGCAGCGTAAGTCAGTCAAGCAGCTATACCAGGATTTAGTACAACTGGGTTACACCGTTTCCTATGATCGTGTTGCTGCGTTTGCACGGCAGTGGCGACAAGAGCAACATGAAGCAAAGAGCACTGCCGCTAAGCGAGTCTATGTTCCACTGACTTTTGCACCAGGCGAAGCATTCCAGTTTGATTGGGGCGAAGATTTCGCCACGATCAATGGTCGGAAGTGCTGCCTTCAAGTTGCTTACTTCAAGCTAAGCAATAGTCGAGCTTTCTTCCTGCGAGCTTATTACAAACAAACGCACGAGATGCTGTTTGATGCACACAATCATGCATTTCGGGTCTTTGGTGGCGTGCCTGAACGCGGCATCTACGACAACATGAAGACTGCTGTGGATAAGGTACGATCAGGTAAACAGCGCGATGTTAATCGCCGATTCCAAACGCTAGTCAGTCATTATCTGTTTGAAGCTGAGTTCTGTAATCCAGCTGCAGGTTGGGAGAAAGGCCAAGTCGAGAAAAAGGTGCGAGATGCTCGGCATCAGTTATGGCATACCGCTCCCAAGTTCAAGACTCTCGAAGAACTTAATGCTTGGCTTGAACGCCAATGTATTGAACTGTGGCACCGCCAAAAACACCCAGAACAATCCAATCTAACGGTTGCTGAATGCTGGCGACAAGAACGGCCATGTTTAATGCCTGTCCCAGCGCCATTCGATGGCTATGTAGAAGAGACTAAGCGAGTCTCTTCTACATGCTTAATTACGTTCGAGCGTAACCGCTATAGTGTCCCGGCAAGCTTTGCTAACCAGCATGTGAGTCTTCATGTTTATGCAGCTGAAATCGTTATCGTTGCCGAAGGCAAGGAGATAGCAAGACATAGACGTATCTTCAATCGCA
>NZ_LWEY01001187.1:0-963 GCF_001634935.1 Oleiphilus sp. HI0043
CCGAGCTTAAACTTTCCTCGACTTCCTCGACTTCCTCGACTTCCTCGACTTCCTCGACTTCCTCGACTTCCTCGACTTCCTCGACTTCCTCGACTTCCTCGACTTCCTCGACTTCCTCGACTTCCTCGACTTCCTCGACTTCCTCGACTTCAGTCGACAGCTCCTGACTTATTCTGCTTTCCTCTGGCGCAGAGGCAGTTTGTACCTGCTCGATTGGTTCCGAAAGGTGCTGTTCCTGAGGGCATAGCGCTTGATTTTGCTTTTGTCTGATGCCTTTGACATGTTTGAGAATGGCAGAAAAGAGCTCATTGTCATTGACGGGCTTGGTCACGTAGTCATTCATGCCCGAGGCAAGACATTTTGCTTTGTCTTCTGCCATGGCATTTGCGGTCATCGCGATGATAGGGATCTTCTGATTGCTTTCCCGTATCTTTTCGGTAGCTTGGCAGCCATCCATTAAAGGCATTTGCATGTCCATTAATATGAAATCGAAATTGCCTTTTATGGCTTTCTCGTAGCCTTCTTCACCATTGTTGGCAAGGGATACCTGGATGCCTTGTTTAACAATAATTTCCTTCCCTAGCTGTTGATTTGCACCCAAAACTGACCCACTAAAGCCATATATTTGCATCGAATTTTGACCCACGTATAAACCTATCCCTGCTTCAGCAAAGCAGGAGAAAATGGAGTGATAGACGTGGCTCTACTAAGCGTAATTCGACGCTGGCATATTCGGGAGGGACAATCGATTCGATCGATTGCTCGGAAGACCGGATTGTCACGAAATACTGTTCGTAAATACCTCAATAATAGAAATTTAGACCCAAGCTACCCTGCAAGGAAGTCGCCGAGTAAGCTGGATGACTACGAGAAGACCTTAACCTGCTGGCTTCACCGTGAGGTGAAAAAGCATCGAAAGCAGCGTAAGTCAGTCAAGCAGCTATACCAGGATTTAGTACAACT
>NZ_LWEY01001188.1:0-887 GCF_001634935.1 Oleiphilus sp. HI0043
GGTAAGTGGCACGGTTTCCCGCTGTTCCGCTCCGCTGTTTAAGTTTCTCAGGTACATTTTAATTTGTAGAGGCTTCGTCGGTGGTGTGTTCCTAGGGAATCCGGTAAAGTCGTCAACTTAATTATTTTAGCCACAGGCAACGAACTAAAGTTCCGCCTTCGGCTACACAACGTGGTGTTGTTCTACTTGGGTGTTCTAAAACATCTAACCAGTTCATCAAACATCACTCCGGCCACAAAACACGTGGGCTCCACTGGACGCGCAAAAAGACGCGCGCCGTTTATAAAAGCGTTAGTAGTCTTAGGCATCGAAGGCTAAGGGTTAAGTTAGCGGGTAACGGCTGAATAAATCGTTCTTTTCATCACATTATTCAACTGCAAACCAGCGCATAATACCTCGTTCTGTTTAAGGCCACTTCGTAAGAAACGACATACAATATTAGCGAATAATTCATTCTTATCCTGATCAAGCGAGAGTGAAGAACAAACAAATGATCGAAGTTAAAAAATCGTAGTAGTCGGGAAGTGGATTGTTATAAATAACCACCTAGGTAACCGCACTACTAACCAGTAGCAGCACAGGATATCTAATAAAAGCGGCCAAAGAGCCGGCCACTGTTATTAGCTACCTGTGTGCAAGGCGTTAAATGTTTTTTGGCCTTTAGGTTTAAGGCTCAATACTCGGCAAGGAGTGCTCGTTTCTTTTCATACATTCCTCCGTTTAAGTTTTTAGGGTAAGTGGCACGGTTTCCCGCTGTTCCGCTCCGCTGTTTAAGTTTCTCAGGTACATTTTAATTTGTAGAGGCTTCGTCGGTGGTGTGTTCCTAGGGAATCCGGTAAAGTCGTCAACTTAATTATTTTAGCCACAGGCAACGAACTAAAGTTCCG
>NZ_LWEY01001189.1:0-64859 GCF_001634935.1 Oleiphilus sp. HI0043
AAACAGAATGCGCTCAATCAGCTCATCTGCCTGCTTCATATCTTTGATAGATTTTTTATATTCTTTTTTATCTAGGCCTTCGAGGCCCCAGTTTTTAAACATACGAGCATGCAAAAAGTATTGATTAATCGCTATAAGCTCATTGCCCAGGATTTTATTAAGGTGTTGAATAACTTGTTTGTCGCCTTGCATTATCACGCCCCCTTTTTTATCAGTGTGGTGCGATGAGTATATTACTTTTTAAATTCAAAAGGCACGTAATTGCTTTAATAATCACAGACTTAATAAACTAAATAGTTATCATTAAGTTTTTAAGGTTTGATACTGGATAGGCTAGATAGAATCGAAGGGAAAGGAAAGGAAAGGAAAGGAGAAAGACTGCTTAAACACGAACCTCTAAGGCAAGCTGCATAGCCGCAGTATTTTGCATACTGGTCATTTTTTCACTGATTAAGTCTTTAGCATAAGTGGTACATTGACCACAGCACTTGCCAATACCTAGCGAGTCCCTGATCACCTTACATTCTGTCGCACCCTCATGAATAGCAGAATCAATATCTTTATCGCTAATACCATTACAAACACAAACCAACATATGATCACCACTTGCTAGAGTTGCGAGCATTATACCTTAATAGGAATCATTTTCAAATAATTAAAGTTACCATCAACTGACATAGATCAATTGAGGAGCTATCTCCCGATGGAGATATTTATATTGCACACAATGTAAATATCTCGGTAGACTAGCCCTTCTTAACATATAGTTACTTATTAAATTGAACTCTTAAGACATAGCTGCAGTCTGAACAAACGCACTCCTTATTAGACTTCATTCAAATAACCACCATTTTGAAGGTAGATACAGATTTATGGATAAAAAGAAAAGACTTCTTATTGTCGCGCTCGTTATTCTCATTGGCTGCTTTTTTTTCTTCGACCTTGCCCAGTACTTGAGCCTCGACTACTTTAAGTCTCAACAACAGGCTATCAGTGACTTTCATTCGCAAAATGCAATACTCAGTGCTGGCATATTCGTCATGATCTATATTGCTGTGACTGCTCTCTCCTTTCCTGGCGCCGCAGTAATGACACTTGCAGGCGGTGCAATCTTCGGTTTGTTACAGGGAACGATTCTGGTGTCCTTTGCCAGTACAATCGGTGCAACACTAGCCTTTCTAGTTTCTCGAACACTACTGAAAGAAAGTGTACAAAAAAAGTTTGCTGACTCCCTTAAGTCAATTAATGCAGGCATTGAAAAAGAAGGCGCGTTTTATCTGTTTGGCTTACGCCTTGTGCCTTTATTCCCGTTTTTCGTTATTAACTTAGTGATGGGTTTAACGCCAATCAAGACTCGCCAATTCTTTTTGATCAGCCAGCTCGGCATGCTCCCAGGCACCCTTGTTTACGTTTATACCGGTACTCAGCTTGGTCAGATTGATTCTCTATCAGGCATCCTATCACCCGGTTTATTGTTTGCTTTTGCTCTACTCGGCCTATTCCCTATTTTGGCCAAGAAGTTAATGGAAAGCATACAAGCTAAAAAGGTTTTCGCTAACTATGACAAGCCGTCTAAATTTGACACCAATATGGTCGTTATCGGTGCAGGTTCAGCAGGACTGGTTACTTCATTGATCGCTGCAGCAACCAAAGCAAAAGTCTCTCTTATTGAGCGTCATAAAATGGGCGGCGACTGCTTAAATACCGGTTGTGTCCCCAGTAAAGCACTCATTCGTTCGGCTAAAATGGCAAAGTACCATGAGCGTGCTGAGGAATTTGGTCTATCAAATGAAAATATCGAGGTCGACTTTCCTGCGGTAATGGAACGCATTCAATCGATTATTAAAACCATTGAGCCTCACGACTCTATCGAGCGATTCACGGGACTCGGTGTTGACTGCATTACCGGCAGCGCAGAAATCATTGACCCTTTTAGAGTAAAAGTTAATGGTGAAACGATCACCACGCGTAACATCGTTATCTCCACGGGAGCGCGGCCTTTTGTTCCTGCGATTAAGGGCATTGAAGATACAGGTTATTTGACTTCCGATACGATATGGGAACTTAGAGAGAAACCAGGCCGCATGCTGATCATCGGTGGTGGGCCTATCGGCTGTGAAATGGCCCAGAGCTTCCAGCGCCTTGGAGTGCAGGTGATTCAAGTGGACCGCTCTGCCCGCATCATGCCACGAGAAGATGAAGACGTGAGCGCAGAGGTTCAAAAGCGCTTTATTGAGGAAGGCATTGATCTTAGATTAAACCATCAGCCAACAGAGTTTATTACTGATAATGGCCAAAAAGTTCTGTTGTGCACCGACATTGACGGCACTGAACAGCGAATTGAATATGATGTGTTGCTATTGGCAGTCGGACGTAAAGCGAATACAGAGGGCTTTGGTTTAGATAAATTGAATATCCCCTTAACGGATAAAGGCACGATAGAGGTGAACGAATTCCTTCAAACGCGCTTCCCCAATATCTATGCGTGCGGCGATGTGGCCGGGCCTTATCAGTTCACGCACACGGCCTCTCACCAAGCCTGGTATACCGCTGTGAACGGTTTATTCGGTTTATTCAAGAAGTTCAAGGCAGACTATCGCGTCATTCCCTGGGCGACTTTTTCAGACCCGGAAGTGGCCCGTGTCGGCATCAACGAACAGGAAGCCAAAGCACAAGGTATTGCTTATGATGTAAGCCGTTATGATATTGATGATTTAGACCGAGCTATTGCCGATGGTGAGGCTCATGGTTTTATCAAGGTGCTAACCGTCCCCGGGAAAGATAAAATTCTTGGGGTAACGATTGTCGGTCATCATGCCGGGGATATTATTGCTGAATACGTGACGGCAATGAAGCATGGCTTAGGTCTGAATAAGATCCTGGGCACGATTCATATCTACCCAACCCTGGCGGAAACCAATAAGTTTGTCGCTGGTAACTGGAAAAAAGCCAACGCGCCTGAGAAGGTATTGCAGTTTCTTGAGAAATTTCATGCATGGCGTCGTGGTTGAGGCTTATTCATTCTTAGGCTGAGAACGCCATTCCTCACATGAAACCAACCAGCCCTAAGCCGCCAGCGAGCCATGGAAGGCTCTGTCTACTTGAGTTATTTTGACTATGGTCATACCCACCTACACTGACCACTTTCGTCATAAATTTCGAATTCAATAAATTTGTATTGACCTTACCGTAGCTGTAAGGTTTATGCTATTCCATATTAGATCAATTTATATAGGAGTAGCACGATGAATATCGGCGCGATATCAAAGCTAACAGGCCTTAATTCTAAAACCATTCGCTACTACGAAGAGATCGACCTGGTTCATCCTAGCTCGCGCTCTGCCAACGGCTATCGACAATATTCAGAACAAGATCTGGAACAGCTCCAGTTTATCCAGCGCGCCCGAAAGACAGGCTTCAATATTGATGAGTGTCGCCACTTGCTTGATCTTTTCAATAATAAAGGCCGACAAAGTCACGAGGTTAAATCCCTCGTCTTGGACAAAGCAAAATTAGTTGAAGAGCAAATAGCTGAGCTTAGGCTGATGCACCAGTGCCTGCTAGACCTCGCTAGCCAATGCCAATCTAACAATGACCCTCACTGCGCTATTCTTGATAAGCTTAGCGAGGCACCAGAGCAACTAACGACACAGGGAGGGGTAAAGCTATGAAAGAAACGAAATCAAGCTGCTGCGGCTCTAGTTCTGAAAAAAATAACCCTGAAAAGCCTGAAAGTAGTTCAAGTTGTTGCAGCAAAGAAAAACAGCCCGTACATACTACGTCATGCTGCTCCAGCAGTAGTAAGGCAACGAGCGAGCCCGCAACTAACAGTTGCTGTGAAGACTCTCCAGAAAAGCGAGACTGGTTACTCTGGGGGAGCTTAACGCTTTCAATTATCTTCTATGTGTTGGCACTCAGCGAACCCTCTCATGACAACTGGTATGGTGTCATTGCCCACAGCGTTCAAGAACTGCTAAACACTATGTGGTGGAGCATACTGCTCGCCATTGCTTTTGTCGGTGTGTTAAGTCGTATACCCCAGGAATTTATCATCTCGATTCTGGGAAAAGGAGGCACCGTCAAAGGTCTGTGGCGCGCGACATTGGCAGGCGTACTACTCGATTTATGTAGTCACGGAATACTAATGGTCGGCATGGAGCTAAGGCGCAAAGGTGCCAGTCTCGGCCAAGTCATGGCATTTCTTATTGCCAGCCCTTGGAACTCACTATCACTGACGATAATCATGGTGGCACTCATAGGGCTGCCATGGACCCTCTTGTTTATTGCCCTGTCGATGGTATTGGCAATTACCACCGGCTGGTTGTTTGATCGACTAGAACAGAAAGGCTCTCTTCCGCAAAATAGCGTTGCGAATGACTTGCCTGAAGACTTTCAATTTTGGCGTGAAGCTAAATCCAAATTTGCATCGGTAGAATGGACACAAGCGCTAGCCCTTGATATCGGCAAGCGCGGCTTAAACGGTTCTAGAATGGTGATCCGCTGGTTGTTATTTGGTGTTCTATTAGCGTCAGCGATTAGAGGCTTCGTTTCGTTGGAGGACTTCCAAAATTACTTCGGGCCAACGCTGCTTGGTCTAGGAGCAACCTTGATCGCAGCAACAATCATTGAAGTATGCTCCGAAGGCTCGACCCCTATAGCGGCCGACTTGATGAATCGAGCCAATGCCCCCGGTAATAGCTTTGCATTTTTAATGACAGGCGTAGCGACCGATTACACTGAAGTGATGGTAATAAAAGACACAATGAAGTCTTGGAAGACAGCACTATATTTACCTTTGCTAACCGTACCACAGGTGATCGTGGTTGCAATGATATTGAATAGTGTTTAACAATCGAACGTAGGCAGAGGGTTCCATCCCTTATATGAATCTACACCGTGCTAACCCGCCTGCGAGCCATGGAAGGCTCTGCCTACAGGATATTCTCAAGCACGACTGAAATACTTGATTGTACCTCTTCCAAACTTTGTGTTGCGTCAACTATTTTAAATCGCTTTGGCTCAGCTTCTGCACGCGCTAAATAGTTATCTCTAACATTATTAAAAAACTCTGCCTGTTCTTCCTCAAAGCGATCTAGGGCACCACGATTTTTTGCACGCGCCATGCCTACTTCAATCGGAGCATCTAATAAAAGAGTCAGGTCTGGGCGTACGTCTCCCTGAACAAAGTTTTCAAGTAAGGCTACTTTTTCAGAAGGTACACCACGCCCGCCAGATTGATAAGCATAAGTTGCATCGGTGAAACGATCAGAAATCACCCAAACACCTTTTTCCAACGCAGGTAAAATCTTTTGGTGAAGGTGCTGAGCGCGTGCGGCAAACATAAGAAGTAACTCGGTTTCTGACGCTACTGTTTCTTCCCGGTTCTTAATGAGCACTTCACGAATCTCTTCGGCCAAATGCGTTCCGCCAGGCTCTCGGGTAATGATGGATTCAATTCCCTTTGACGCTAACGCTTCTTGAATAAAAGCGATGTTGGTAGACTTGCCAACGCCTTCGCCACCTTCAATCGTGATAAATAAACCTTTGTCCACACTGTACCTTCTTATTTGGAATTGAGCTTGCTCTGAAATCAAGCCTTACTGGCTTGAACGGTAGTCTTTGCGACGTCTTAACTGGTACTTACGAACGGCATTGTTATGCTCGTCGATAGTTGCTGAAAATTGATGAGTGCCATCACCTTTTGCGACGAAATATAGGCTAGAGCCTTCTTTAGGGTGCAGCGCTGCATGAATGGCACTACGCCCTACTAAAGCGATAGGAGAAGGAGGTAAGCCCTTTATTCGGTAGGTGTTGTAGGCCGTCAGCTCTTTCAGGTGCTTACGGGTGATATTGCCTTGATAGCGATCACCTAAGCCATAGATGACGGTCGGGTCCGTTTGTAGACGCATTCCCTTAATCAGCCGCCTATTAAATACACCTGCGATTTCAGTTCGCTCATGTGCTGCTCCCGTTTCTTTTTCCACAATCGAAGCCAAGGTAAGCGCTTCATACGAGCCCTTCAATACGGTACTTTTATCTCTAGCCTGCCATTCTTCTTGCAAAATGTTCTGCAAACGCTGATGAGCACGCTTTAGGATTGATAGATCCGTATCGCCTTTATGGTACGCATAAGTATCAGGATAGAACTGCCCTTCCAGGTGCTTTATATCGTTCTTAGAGTTCAATGCCTGGATAAGTTCATCATCGCTCTTCCCTTCCAAGGTTTTACTTAGCTTCTCTTGAAGCGCCAGGGTCTTTAAGGCATCTCTGTAGCTCGTTCCTTCGATAAACTGAACCTGGTAACGAATCTGGTTATTGGATGTCAGCCACTCAAAAATAGCAGGAAGCGTCATAGGCCCTTGTAGACTGAACTCACCTGCTTTAATTTTACTAGCAAGCTTATTTTGCTTTGCGTAGACCTTTGCGACCCAGGGGTTAATGTCAGCCCCTTTTTCAATCAAGTTCCTCAACACTGAGTTGAAGCTACTGCCTTTGGGTATTTCTATTTCGAGAACGTCTCGTGGAAAGGCTATTGCTCGCTCTAATTCAGATTGATAATAACGATATATACCGGCACTGAGCATCAGCACAAAAATAATAAGCAGCAGAATAAAACGAGCGATAAAAGAGCGATTTGCAGGCACGATAGTTAATGTCGAAAAAGGTTATTTAATATGAAAAGCTAGTCTTCAAATGAGACTGAATGATTCCACAATTTTTATGTATTGCATAGCGCTTACCAGCAAATTCTTTCACTGGCCAAAGACCAAAGACACTATTGATAACAGCTAAACCGTCTGCAGACTTTGAGTCCTCGATACTAATTTCCGCTTCACGAAGCGCTAGCCCTGTTAAAGCAGCGTTATCGAGTAGATATTGACGTAAAGTACCCGCCACACCGGCACCCGATATATTCGGAGTAATAATATCTTTGCCTGTGAAAATGAGTAGATTGCTTTTAGTGCCTTCTACCACATTATTCTTGTAGTCCAACATCAAGCCTTCTTCATACCCTGACTTAGCCAAATCCTTTGAAGCAAGCACCTGATCTAGACGATTGAGGTGTTTTATCCCTGCCAGAACTGGCTGATGCGAGAGCTTATGGTCACATAAATGGAGAGTAATTCCCTGGGCGGAGTTTGTCTCGGGAAATTCGGGAGACTCAAAGACTTGTGTGATAAAGTTTAGTTCCGGCTCATCGGGTGGCGCATAACCTCGACCACCTTGTCCACGCGTAAGAATCACTTTGATTATCGCTCGCTTAAGGTGAGCGGCTTTAGTCAGGTCTTTCAAAGCCAAGCCAACATAACGCTCAAACTTACCAGCAAGCATTTCAGTTTCACCTAAATCAAGCGCCTTAGTGCCACGTTTAAATCGTTCCAGATGATAACTTAGAAGAGGAATTTTTCCATCGACCACTCTAAGCGTTTCAAATAAACCATCTCCGTAG
Source organism: Oleiphilus sp. HI0043 (assembly GCF_001634935.1). Lineage (NCBI taxonomy): Bacteria > Pseudomonadati > Pseudomonadota > Gammaproteobacteria > Oceanospirillales > Oleiphilaceae > Oleiphilus > Oleiphilus sp. HI0043. The sequence goes on from NZ_LWEY01001189.1 coordinate 7,451, forward strand.
GCAAGGCCCCGATCAGCGATATCGATTGCCGAGGTCTCAAGCTCATTGACTAAGGTTAAGTGAGCTCGCGTTTTCATTTCTAATCTTCCAAGGCCTGAAAGATTAAAGTGCCATTAGTACCGCCAAAACCAAAGGAGTTCGATAGAGCAGCTTTTATCGGAGCTTTCCTGGCAGTATGTGCCACGAAATCCAAATCACACCCTTCTTCAGGCTCATCGAGGTTAATCGTTGGTGGCGCTACTTGATCAGTGATAGCTTTTACAGAAAAGATTGCCTCAATCGCGCCAGCAGCCCCTAACAAGTGACCAGTCATTGACTTGGTTGAACTAACAAGCAAAGAGCTAGAATGTTCTTTAAACAGGTCTTTGATCGCTTTGCATTCTGCCACATCACCAAGCGGAGTTGAGGTGCCGTGAGCATTAATATAATCAATCGATTCTGGTTCTATTCCTGCATCGTTGATAGCATTTTCCATAGCGGTTCTTGCGCCTGAACCATCTTCAATAGGCGAAGTAATATGGAAGGCATCATCACTCATACCAAAGCCGGTTAGCTCAGCATAGATTGTTGCACCACGCGCTTTTGCGTGCTCCAACTCTTCCAAAACCAGTGCACCTGCGCCATCAGATAGTACAAACCCGTCTCGACCTTTATCCCAAGGGCGGCTGACTTCTTCAGCAGGTCGGTCATTGGAAGACAATGCCTTAGCATTGCTAAAACCTGCAACAGCAATTGGTGTTGTCGCCATTTCAGCACCACCGGCTATCATCACATCGGCATCACCATAGGCAATCGTTCTTGCTGCGTAACCAATGTTATGAGTGCCCGTAGTACAAGCTGTGACTACCGCTATATTTGGGCCTTTAAAGCCATATTTAATCGCGATATTCCCGGCAATCATATTGATAATAGAGCTGGGTACAAAAAAGGGAGAAACTTTACGAGGCCCTGATTTCACGTAGGTATCACGTACAGTCTCAATGGTTTCAATTCCTCCGATTCCAGAACCAAAGGCAACACCAATCCGCTTTTTCTGATCTGAATCCAAGTCTTCTAAAGATGCATCTTTTACTGCCTGCATACCTGCAATCAGGCCGTACTGCATGAAGATATCCATGCGACGCGCTTCTTTACGGTCAATATAATCATTCACTTCCAGGTCCGAAATCTGCCCGCCAATTTTGACGTTAAAGTTCTCAGTATCAAAGCGAGAAATATTTGATATGCCGCTCTTCCCTTCAAGCGCTGCATTCCACGACTCAGACACGCTATTACCAAGCGGAGAAAGCATCCCCATCCCTGTGACTACCACTCGTCTTTTTGACATACCTTGCCTCTAACTTTTAAATATCGACCTAAACAAACAAAAAAAAACCGCCCAGAGATTTCACAAAGGACGGTTCTTTTTATGAACTTCTATTACTGGTTAGCAATAATGAAGTCGATAGCTTCCTGGACTGTAGAAAGCTTTTCAGCTTCTTCATCAGGAATTTCAGTTTCAAATTCCTCTTCCAAAGCCATTACCAATTCAACAGTATCAAGAGAATCTGCACCTAAGTCTTCAACAAAAGAAGAAGTATTTTGGACTTCTGAATCTTTAACACCTAGTTGTTCACATACGATTTTCTTAACACGCTCTTCTACAGTACTCATAATTTCCTCTCATTAATATAGATCAAGCTGACAAGCATTCTATCTCTGAAATATTTCAGTTTAAAAACAGCTTCGTACTTAATTACCTAGCTATTGTCTGCTTCATTTATTCATGGCGATGTAGTCTAGATCAAAGCAATGATAGAGACAAGCAGCAAAACATCACTCTTTGATCTCAATCAGGCCACCAAAAAATAGTATTTCGGCCAAATACATGGGAACCACCATACCCTACCCTCATTCACGCAGTATTTTGAGAGGGAATCCATCCAAGTCTTAACCTTATGGCTCCCGGCTCAAACACTACCGGGATGACGAAAAGACTGATTCGGGGTACTACCGGAATAACAACAGGACAAATTCGAGATGCTACCGGAATAACAACAGGACAAATTCGGGATATTCCCGTTTTAGCCCATAAACATCCCACCGTTTACATGGATCGTTTCACCAGTAATATAACTTGCTTGCTGAGATGCCAAAAACCCTACTACCGAAGCCACTTCTTCGGGCTGCCCCAAGCGCTGCATCGGTATTGTCGCCAACATACTCGCTTTTACGGTATCGGAAAGCTCTTCTGTCATGCTCGTCTCAATGAAACCCGGAGCCACTGAGTTAACTGTAATGCCTCGCCCACTAATCTCTTTTGCCAAAGAGCGGCTAAAGCCCTCTATGCCTGCCTTGGCAGCACAATAGTTTGCCTGGCCTGCATTGCCCATTTGCGCAACAACAGAGCTAACGTTAATAATTCGTCCCCAGCGCGCCTTAGTCATGCCTCGGAGCGCTGCCTTTGAGACTCTGTAAATCGAGCTCAAGTTGGTGTTCAAGACATTATCCCAATCTTCTTCTTTCATACGCATCAACAAACCATCACGGGTAATGCCGGCGTTATTTACAACGATCAAAGGCGGACCATAAGCTTGAGTGACCTGTTTGATGCCTTCTGTGACCGACTCTGGGTCTGACACATCCATCTTAATGCCGTCACCGTCCAAGCCCCACTTTGAGAAATAATGCGAAATTGACGAGGCACCATCTTCTGTTGTGGCAGTACCAATAACCGTTAAGGACTCATCCATGGCCAACTCTTTAGCAATCGCCTGACCTATTCCACGGCTTGCGCCCGTGACTAACGCCACCTTCTTTTCCATTGCCATTTTCCTGTTCTTTATTTTGGTATTTTAACTTGGTGCGCACCGCGCACCCTATACAGCATGTTTAATCTGATAAACCGGAAACTACTTTTTCAAGACTACTCACGTCTGACATAGCCATCGTGTTAACCGTTTTATCAATTCGTTTATTTAAGCCCGCTAGCACCTTACCAGGACCACATTCAACGAAAGTGTCGGCACCTAGCTCAATCAGCTTAGTGACCGATTGTGACCAAAGTACGGGGCTATGCAAATGAGCCAATAAATTTGTCTTTAGCTCTTCCAGGTTTGTGGCTACCTGAGCATTCACATTTTGCACAATAGGAATACCGGGTTCTTTAAATGTCAGTTTCGACATTGCATTTGCCAACTCTTCACCTGCAGGCTGTAACAAGTCACAATGGCAAGGAACACTTACAGGAAGCTTCGCAGTACGACGAGCGCCTTTTTCTTTTGCGATAGCCATCGCCCGGTCCAGCGCATCGGTCGCACCCGATATGACGATCTGACCAGGAGAGTTAAAGTTTGCCGGCGCAACAACTTGCCCTTGGGCTGCCTCTTTACAAGCCTCTTTAGCTTTATCATCATCAAGCCCCAAAAGAGCAACCATACCGCCCTCACCTAGAGGAACCGCTCCCTGCATAAGCTTACCACGAAGGTTAACGAGCTTAACCGTCTCTTCAAAATCCAGTACGCCGCTAGCGATCAAGGCCGTATATTCACCCAAGCTATGCCCACACACATAGTCTGGACGGATGTCAGAGTTTTCTATCCAGGTACGCCACATCGCAACACTTGCCGTTAATACAATAGGCTGAGTAATTTCCGTCTGGTTGATCTTATCTTCAGGCCCATTTAGCGCAATATCTTGAAGATCCTCTCCAATTGCTTCAGACGCTTCAGTAAAGGTTTTTACTGCTAATTCTGACTGCGCCAAGAGATCTGACATCATTCCAATTGACTGAGAACCTTGACCGGGAAACATAAAGACAGTTGTCACAAAATTCACCTTTTAGATAGTTTGACTTGGATATTCAAATAATTAGCGACGCATAGCCACCAAGACCAGCGCTATAGCAAAACCTTTTCCAGCTCGCTATTAATCAGCTCCGGCAGATTAGCTTCCGCCTCTTTATAGGCAAGATCAATCGCTTGCTCAAAAGACTTCGCATTAGCATGCCCGTGACTTTTAACCAAAACGCCTTGCAGACCAAGGAAGATGGCCCCATTGTGAGTGTCTGGGTCTAGCTGCTTCAATGTCTTTGCCAGCAAAGGCAGCATGAGACGACCCAGCAACTTCCGGTACCATGACTCTTTGAAAAAGTCTTTTATACCGGAAAGCAGAATTTTGGCAGCACCCTCGGCACTTTTTAGCGCCACATTGCCAACAAAGCCATCACAAACGATAACATCTGCATAGGAACGAAAGATATCGCCGCCTTCAGCAAAGCCGATATAGTTGAGCGCTTCACTTTCTTCTATTAACGAAGCGGCTAACCTAACCTGCTCATTACCCTTAATACTTTCACCGCCAACATTTAACAGTGCCACCCGGGGATTTTCAACGCCTTTGGTAATTTTTGCTAATACTTGGCCCATGATTGCAAACTGAAGAAGATGTTCGGCCGAACTATCAACATTTGCACCTAAGTCCAGAACGAAACAGCCACCACCTTGAGAAGGAAACATTTTAGTAATCGCGGGCCTATCTATACCGGGAAAGGTTCCCAGTATTGATCGCCCTAACAACATCAAAGCACCGGTATTTCCTGAGCTTACACAAGCTTGAGCTTGACCAGACTTGACCAGTTGGAGTGCCACAGCCATCGAGGAATCTTGCTTACTGCGCAGCACACGAGAAGGACGGTCATCCATAGAGACAACGGTTTCGGCGTGAACAATCGATATTGATGGATTTTCTGGGTAGGAGTGCAACAAAGCCTCCAATTCAACCTGTTTTCCAACAAGGATGATATTGAAGGCTTTGCTTTGGCAGCTGGCTGCCGGAGACGCTTGAGAAGCATCATTTGACTGAAGCTTTTCAAGATAGGCAAAAACAGCAGGGACAACAACCTGAGGGCCATCATCGCCACTCATTGCATCAACTGCAATGGTGATTCCTACAGACATTTCGCCGTCTTCAGAAACTAGTATTTACGTACTAGTCTTCTAATGTCTCAATTACTTTCTTGCCACGGTAGAAACCGTCAGCAGAAACGTGGTGACGCAAGTGCTTCTCACCTGTAGTTGGATCTACAGATAAAGTTGCAGTGCCTAGCGCGTCATGTGAACGACGCATGCCACGTCTTGAACGAGTTTTCTTACTTTTTTGAACAGCCATATTTGTTCTCCCGCGGGTATTTCAAATCAATTGATGAGCTTAGCTCACCGATTATTTCTTTAAATTCAGTTCTGAAAGCACGCTGAAAGGATTCTCTTTGGTCTCTTCGACCTCACTTTCAACACTCTCTTCAATATCACCTTCGTTATACTCTTCAGGTTCGCAATCATCATGATAAGCGAACATTGGCAAACTCAGGATCAATTCTTCTTCTATCACATCCAGTAAAACAAGCTTTTCATCTTCCACCAATAAAGGTTCATAAACACGCGGAAGGTTTTGCGCTTGCTCGTCACTCATTACAATTCCGAGCTGAAACTCAGAACTTATTGTCTTTTTGACCGGATGTAAGCAGCGCTGGCAAAGCAAGTTCAATTCAGCTGAAAGCTTGCCCTTCAATATACGCAGCCTTTGCTCATCCCGTCCAAATTCCAAGTCAATATTAACGACACCCTCAGAATCCACTAACATTGAAGTCAGCCTAGACATGAGATGTACCGCTATATGCCCCTGCAAATCCTTATTCTGGTCTGCATATTTAAAGGGGTCGAGCGTCTTGGGTAACGAGTGATCAGACATAAGCGCGCAATTCTAGGGCCGAAGACCTGTATTGTCAAAGGAAATAAGTGTATTTTTGACATTGATTTAAAAAGACAAGCGCTTTTTGTTGGCCACTGCGCTTTAGCAATGCAACTTCCTGCAATACAAGGATATCTATGGACATCGTACTCGCCTCTTCCAGCACCTATAGAAAGGCGCTTCTAGAAAAAATAATTCAGCACTTCAAGTGTGCATCTCCTGACATTGATGAGTCTCACCTCCCTAATGAAAACTATAAGGAAATGGCCGAGCGTTTATCCATAAGAAAAGCGCAAGCACTGGCTGCATCCCACCCTAATTCGCTAATCATTGGCTCTGATCAAGTCGCATGCTTGGGCGAGCAAATACTTAGAAAACCCCTAAATAAAGAACGCAATCTTGAGCAGCTAACACTCTGCCAAGGCAAAACTGCATACTTTTATACAGGCTTGTGCCTGCTCAATACGAAGACCGGCAAATATCAAAGCGCTGTTGAAAGCTACGCCACCAAATTTCGTAAGCTAAATGAGCAGCAGCTAATCAATTATATAGAACGCGAACAAGCCTATGATTGTGCGGGAGGCTTTAAAATGGAAGGCTTGGGCATATCGTTATTTGAGTCTATTGAGGGCAAAGATCCAAACATACTGATTGGACTACCTTTGATTAGGCTAATCGACATGCTCGCTAAAGAAGGCGTATCTATCCTTTAGCGCTTTTCAAGAATCACATTCATTCGGGTTTGCAGCACCTTTATATAACCCTTCGATAGCGCCATAGAAACCGCTGGGCTTAGTGCTGCATCTTTATGCTGCTCTAGCTGCAGGTATTTGGGCCAGGCAGCTTCTTCTGCGTGATTTAAGAAGCTTTCCAACACAGGAAACTCGAAACCTTCAATATCCATTTTAAGCAGCTCGAGTTTGTCAATATCAGCAAGCGCCAAAATCTCACTAATAGTCAAACCCTTTACATCAATTGAAGTGCTGACTCTCTCAGGGTGCTCAACCCCTTCCGACAAAGAATTACAACCTTGGTTCACCTCATCGAGATAGAGTTTAACCAATGAGTTTTGCGGGCTAGCCGCAAGCTGCAAACACTTACAGCGAGATTGAAGCTGATTAAATTCGACATGCCGCTGCAAGCGAGCAGCGAGCTCTGGGTGCGCCTCTACAGCAACAAGCTTTAGGTCTTTCCGCTCCCACGCAAGTAGCAAACCATAACCGCCGATATTCGCACCTACATCTAGAACTGTAGCCCCATCACTCAAGACGGACGCCAAAAAACGTCGCTCCTGGCCATCGAGCAAGCCAGGCATAGTTAATAAGCGCTTATCGGATAAGTTTCCTTTGGGAAACAACCTGAACTTTAAACCTTCTACCTGAACATCGATAGGTGATTGCTTGCGCATCAATACAGGCTTTCGCATTAGAAAGGCTAGACGCTTAGCAAACCAGTTATTGACCGGTAATTGGTGACAAATACCGAGCAAAGCCTGACACCATGAAGGTAAACGATACCTTCCGAAAGGGAGATTATTCATAGAAAAAGGTCAATTATTTCGTTTCAACATTTCGCCAAGTAGGAGGAATAGCCAAGAGTCGCCCCCTGCTACCCCTCTGCGAGGCACAGCAGCCCCTACTTATAACATTTATGATTCCTTAGATCCTTCCTTTTCTGGCTTAGCCGGCTCTTCCTTTTTGCTGTCACCAATTATTGATTTACCCGGACATACCTTAAATACCGGGCAAGACTTACAACCAGAAACCATTGCGATTGGACATAGTGTCATTTTCTCTCTCCATCTTTTTTATAGACTCTAATCACTTGAGCCCTTATGAATCTTAATAATTTTGAATTGTTCTTTTCTTACTGTAGCTCGAGAGACTGAAAAGCCTCCCACTCCTGCCATACCGGCAGAACACTTTTTGGCAATGAAGGAATACGCCCAAGTTCAGCCCAGCGATATTCAGGCGAATGAAAGTCACTACCGATTGAACCTTTCAACCCCATTCGCTGACACAAATCACTAAGCATCCCGACTTCCCCTTGCTTCTGCCCTGAGGTAACTACCTCAATGCCTTCGCCTCCCTGCGCTTTAAATTCTACCAACATATTGCGCAGCTTAGTCAGGGTCATATTGTATTTTCTGGGGTGGGCAACGACAGCACTCCCCTTTGCGTTAACAATACTATTTACCATGTCTTTTAGCTCTGGCCATAAACTTTTTACATCGCCAACCTTCCCCGCACCCAGATACTTTTTAAAGGCTTCGTTATGATCGCTAACATAAGCTAGGTCAATCATCGCCTGTGCAAAATGAGGTCGGCCAGGGATCCCTGACTGAGTCAAAGCCCGAGCAGCATCTAACAGGCCTGGAAAGCCTTTTTTTTCTAGTTTTTCTGCAATTAGCTCTGCGCGTTGATGACGTGACTGTAACTGCTTTGCTTCAATTTCCTGCATCAAGCCCGAATTCAAGTCATAGTTGTAGGCAAGAACGTGGATGGTAAAGTTTCCCCAAACACATGAAAGCTCGATTCCGGGCACCATTGAAATCCCTTCAACATTTGCTGCGTCAAAAGCTTCTTGCTGACCGGCGACGGTATCGTGGTCAGTTAGAGACAAGAGTTTCACACCATTTGCCGCAGCCCTTTGAATAAGCTCTGTAGGGCTCAAACTGCCATCCGATGACAGGCTATGGCAATGTAAATCTATTGGCGAACGGTTCATAACTCTCCACGATTATCTAAGGTTGGTGTCATTCAGGTTTAATAAAAGCATGTTATGTAAAGATGGTAAGTTTGAACCTTCACAGTTTCCACATATAATCACCAACCTGTAAGCTTATTCACGTACTATTTGTACAACCTTTTAATACGGAACAACGCAATCACCTTATGAGCGAAAATACTATCGACACCTCAACACAGCCAAAGAAGCCTGCACAAAAACAGCAAACCAGTCATTTGTTACTTGAGCTCGCAATCTGCGTTATTTTACCTACCGTTATTCTAAAATATCTGAGCGGCGATGATAGCCTGGGACCTGTATACGCACTAATTTTTGGCCTTTCCTTCCCACTACTCTTTGGTATTTACCAGTTCATCAAAGAGCGAAAATTCGGATTCATCCCAGCGTTAGGCTTTATTAGCATTCTACTCACCAGCGGCATTGGCCTATTGGAACTCGATGCAAAATATATTGCAATCAAAGAAGCCAGCATACCATTGATCATTGCTATAGGTACGATTGTTTCACTAAAAACCAAGTACCCCTTGGTCAAAACATTTATTTATAACGACAAGATTCTGCAAATTGATAAGGTCGATGAAGCTCTCGACAAAAGTAATAACCAAGGCGCTTTTGAACGTGTCTTAAAAACAGCCACTTATATACTAGCGGGCTCTTTCATGCTTTCCGCTGCTCTAAACTATGCATTGGCAAAGTACATAGTCGTCAGCCCTTCGGGAACTGCCGAGTTCAATGACGAGCTTGGTACAATGAACCTGCTTAGCTACCCGGTTATTACAATACCCTGCGTCATCGTGATGATATACGCAATGCTCTACCTCTTTAAGCACATAAAACGATTAACGGGCTTGGATTTTGAAGACATCATCCATCAATAGCCTTAGAATGCTTTAATTAGTCTACGACCAAACATTGAAACAATAGAGAAACACATGTACTACGCAATTATCTCCCAGGATATCGAAAATAGTTTAGAAAAGCGCAAATCTGCAAGACCTGCTCATTTGGCAAGACTAGAAGAACTAAAACAACAAGGCCGCTTATTTGTTGCCGGCCCACACCCTGCGACTGACTCGGAAGATCCAGGTGAAGCAGGTTTTACAGGAAGTTTGGTAATAGCAGAGTTTGGTTCTTTAAACGAAGCCCAAGCATGGGCAGACCAAGACCCTTACGTTGCAGCCGGCGTTTATGAAAACGTTACGGTTAAACCATTTAAGAAAGTTCTACCTTAGTTAGAACACTTATCAAGCGACCTAAACCGGGGCTAACGCTACTGACTTTACGACTCGTTGTTTAAAACGGGCTTACTACGAAATACAGGATACAAATCGTGAAAACATCATTCCTTTCAAAGATCGCGGCCTCTATATGCTTACTCGCGTTGGCTATCAGCTCTGCATCAGCTGAAACTATGTACATAGACGACACCCTTTTAGTTCCCTTACGCAGCGGCGAAGGAGTCGGGTTTAGGATTGTCCACAAAGGACTTAAGAGCGGCACCAAGCTGGAAATTATTGAAAAGCTGAGCTCTGGCTACGCACACGTTAAAACGCCAAGCGGCATAGAAGGCTATCTGCCTTCTAGATATCTAACGGCGCAGCCTATTGCTAAAGTTAAGCTAGCCCAAGCTAATCAGGAGTTAGCTAAACTAAAAGCTAACTACGAAGAAACTCAAACTCAACTGGCCAACTTGAAAAAGAAGCACCAGAGTCTTAGCAAAGAACATACTCAAACCACTTCAGAGCTTAATGCTAATAGCAAAGAGCTAAAGAACATTAAGTCTATTTCGGCCAATGCCCTTAATCTAGATAAGCGAAATCGTGAGCTTAGAGAAAGTAATGAGCAGCTTAGAAACGAATTAGAACTGATCCAAACCGAGAATCTTAGATTAAAAGATAAGTCAGATTCTAACATGATGTTAATCGGGGGTGGCCTGGTAACACTTGGTGTAATTCTAACTTTATTAATTCCTATCATTAAACCTTCTAAGAAAAATGATAGCTGGGCGTAAAAAAGCTTATTTTTTAGGCTGCTTTAAAAACAAACACTTAGTCTATTATTTGCCCATTTCGTTCTAAAAATGAGCAACACACCATAGAAAAACTTTTGCCCCAGCGGTATCATCAAGCTTGATGCGCTGGGGTGAATTTCATCCGCATCAACTTATTACTAGAATCTTACCAATTGCTAATAGTCGAATATCTTGTGGTTTTGCTCTTTGACAGCAACCATATTTAGACATATAAATGAAGGTGAGACATTTATCCATAAGAGGTGTTGAATAGATGAATAACCTGTATAGCCGTACCTGGGATGAAAAACGCGATTTCATCAGAATGAGAGTCGATACTGAAATCACTCTAGCCGTTGATAACTCGGACATCAAAGTAAATGGTTATTGCCGTGACCTTAGTGGCGCAGGCATGTTAATAGAAGTAGAAGAAGAACTAACAGCAGGAGCAACTTGCCGGACATCGCTTCCTTCAAGCAACGATGCGTTTCCCGCTCTGGATGCAACCGTAAAAGTACTACGCTGCACACAGGTCGACGAAAATACTTTTCAAGTAGGCGCAGAAATTGTAGAAATCGCGAGTTAGGCGAAGCAATTTCATAAGCACATAAAAAAGCCCGTGAGCGTTTTTCTCACGGGCTTTTTTATGTGTTCGCTAAAGTCTCTACTAGGCTGGCATTTCCAACTTTTCAGGCGAAACAATAACACCATTATTATCGGCATAAACGTAGTGACCTGGTGTAAAGGTTACGCCACCAAAGGTGACCGGAACATTCAGATCACCAATACCACGCTTTTCAGTTTTACGCGGATTAGTGTTCATTGCCTGAACACCTAGCTGCGTCTGCCCGATCACATCAACATCACGAATGCAGCCGTAAATAACCAAACCAGACCAGCCGTTCGCAGCTGCTTTCTCAGCCAACATATCACCTAACAAGGCATTACGCATTGAACCACCGCCATCAACAACCATCACTCGCCCTTCGCCAGGTAAACCCACCTGTTCTTTGACGATAGAGTTATCTTCAAAACACTTTACCGTAACAATTTCGCCACCAAAGGCATCGATTGCACCGTAATTGTTCATCATCGGTTCCAAGACCTGAACTAAATCCGGGTACTCGTCGCACAAGTCTGGCGTAATGATTTTTGTATTGCTCAATGTTTTTCTCCTCGTTTCAATACATTAGATACACGGAGATTAACCGATTGCAGCTATATTCGTCCATCGCAAAAGACAATTATTCCTCGCCAAGCAGCCGCTCGATATTCAAGTCAACAACACTCTCCCCCAAGCTTACATTCAAACTTCCATCCTGAATCAACACAACGAGCTCCATCGTTCTTTCGACATGCGCAAGCAGTGGCTCGATATCAGCCATCTCTGCACGCAAGACAGACAAATTAGCTATACGCTTCAAATCCTTTGCTAACGCGTCGAACCACGGGGCAACCTTATGTCCGCCATAAGCCAATACAACAACTTTATCTGAGCGACCTGAAGCTTTACGGATACGTTTTAAATCAGGTAAGCCCAAGTCGACCCACAACTCTATTTCGTCGGATAAAGACTTGAGCCAGATATCCGGCTCATCATCAGTCGATAAACCCTTGGTAAAACTTAGCGCTTCATCTGCATACAATGAAAAAGCAAGCAAACGAAGCAACATACGTTCAATGGTTTCAGACGGGTGAAGTGCAACATTAAGCGAGTAGCTTTGGTAATGATCTCGATCAAAGTCACTTAGTTGCAAAGTAACTTTATAGATCGTGGACTTCAGCGCCATGGTATCCCCAAGATTCGTTAATAAATAAATGGGCATACTACACAGATATGAAATATTCCGCACAAATTAAATTGCTACAATCTCCACTACCAAAAAATTCGGCCACCTAAATTAGATGATCATACTCATGCGACTGACAATTCTAGACATAATAGAACAAAAAGCGTACAACTGTACCTCGAACTTAGTAGGAGGTCACTATGTCTAAAGGGATGAACAGCGAAAGCCCTATAGCAGAATCGCAAACAATCGCTCAGAAAGCTATTGGCTTCTTAAGCCGCCAACTTACCAATACCGATAGCTTTGGTGTCTTTTTAGAGCCCATTATTCAGGTGTTTCGCCCAAATTGGCGTCACGGAAGAACTAGTGCTCAAGTACTCTTCATAAAAAATGAAACAGATGACATCTACACGCTGACTTTAAGGCCAGAAAAAAAATGGGCTGGTTTTAGTGCCGGACAATATGTACAGCTAAGCGTTGAAAAAGATGGCGCAATGCTAACACGTACCTTTAGTCTTTCCTGCTCGCCTAAACACTTTCTTCGCACAGGTGAAATCACCTTAACCATACGCGCAAATGAAGAAGGTGCTGTAACGCCATGGCTCAACCAAGCTTTGAAAAGTGGTGACACTGTTTACTTATCCGAAGCCCAAGGTGATTTCCAACTAAGCAACTCAGTAAAAGACAAAGTATTTATTGCAGGCGGAAGCGGACTAACCCCCATATTTTCAATGCTGAACGAATACCAGAGCAACGCTTGGTATAAGCAGGCTCAGTTGCTCTTTTATGTAAATAATAGCCAATCCCTATTCTTTTCCGAGCAACTTTCTCACCTTGAAGCGAAGGGTTTGCAGGTAACAACTATCTATAGTGACCACCAAGGTAGAATAGATCAGCAGCAGCTGGAAATGTTTGTAGAAGACATCAGCGAAAAAGAATTTTACGTATGTGGGCCTGGGAAAATGATTGAAATTACCCAATCGCTTCTAACGTCCAATACGGTTCCTGAAGCAGATATCCACTTTGAATACTTCGGCCAACAGCCTTTATCTCTTGAGGGAATGAATGCAGACGATGCCGATGAACTGATTCAAGTCGATTACCTGGACTCTCGAAAGCAAGTCACCTTTGACCCTCAGCAGTTTATCGAGTCTGACAAAGCTACCCTGCTGGAAATCTCAGAGAACCAAGGTTTAAAACCCGTTGCGGGTTGTCGAATGGGCGTGTGTCACCAGTGTATTTGTAAAAAGAAGACCGGGCGAGTCTTCAATACGCGAACCCAACAATATTCGGATACCGGAGAAGAAGAAATACAGCTTTGTGTTTCGGTGCCGGTTGGCAAAGTAGAACTTGAACTTTAAGAGATTAATCAGGAAGACATTATGAATCCGAACAATACTCAGAAGCCATCCCGAGAAATCTTAGACGGCTTTGCAGAAGAGCTGGACAAAGTTCGCGCAGACACCCTTAAGAAAGTGGGCGCAAGTGATGCAAAATACATTCGACGTTTAATCGCAATTCAACGCGGCAGTGAAATTGCTGGCCGAATCCTAATGGTAATGGGCTTTGTAAGCCCCCTATTATGGGTGTTGGCAGTTTTACTGTTGGCCTTAGCAAAGATTCTGGACAATATGGAAATTGGCCACAATGTACTGCACGGGCAATATGACTGGATGAATGACCCTAACATTAACTCCAGAAAATTCGAGTGGGATATTGCGGGAGACTCGGGCTCTTGGAAGCGCTATCACAACCACGAGCATCACACTTATACAAATGTTATCGGCAAAGACCGTGACTTTGGCTATGGCATATTCCGTCTTAGCGATGACCTGCCTTGGCGGCCAAAAAACCGCTGGCAGATATTCAGCTACCTAGGGCTTAGCACCTTCTTTGAAGCAGGGATTGCTTACCACGAAGTCGCTGCAGAAAGAATCTTTATGGGCAAGCGCCGCGAAACAAGTTCCCTGCCAATTAGCCGCAAGCAATTAAAGAAAGATTTCTTTAGCAAAATCGGCCGTCAAACCTTCAAGGATTACATATTCTTTCCTTTACTATGCTGGCCTGTGGCCGGGCAAGTATTACTCGGTAACTTAATTGCCAATATCCTTAGAAACCTTTGGACCTCTACCATTATCTTTTGCGGTCACTTTACCGAAGACGCTCATACCTTTACTGAAGAAGAAATTCAGGGAGAGTCACAAGGTGAATGGTATTTCCGTCAGATACTGGGTTCTTCAAATCTAGAGGGCAACAAGTTATTCCATATTATGACAGGTCACTTGAGCTGCCAAATCGAACACCATTTATATCCAGATGTGCCAGCACGTCATTACCCAGCAATGGCTGTTGAAGTTCAGAAGATCTGTGAGAAATATCAGATCCCTTACAATACGGGAAGCTTTTCAAGCCAGTATAAAACTGTTGTAGGACGGGTACTTAAATATTCCAAGCCTACTGCACAAGAAGCTATGGCTTAATACTAAGCTAAGTTTCTTTTCCTTTTACCCTTTAACGCAGCTAATGACCCCAATTGTTAGTTGCGTTTTTTTGTTGTAAAACGCTAAGCTGTTTGCGCCAGCTGGCCAGGATAAGTTATCTCTTGCTTTAAGCGTCTTACATGCAGCTCTTCGACAACCAGACTCTGCTTTTCATCTACCCCTCCACAGCAAGCCCTCAGGTATTCTAGATTTCCACTCACCTTAAAGCTCACATTACCAGATAACATTGCAGACTTAGATTCTCCCATACACTGCTCGTCAACCAAGATCGTATTCTCTCCCTGTGCATCTTTGTAGCTTAACCAAAGAGATACCGGTTTTTTCGCTGCTTGCGCCAAACTCAACCAAACCGCCGCATTAAAGGTTAACAACCTGGGTTTGGCGCTACTAACCTTTTGTTGCGCACTCGGCTTTTGCCTAAGCATCTTTAAAAAGCCCAACCTTTCCTTCGTATTATTTAAATTCTTAGGTACTCGAACATCAGAATACTCACTACGCGGCACTTCACTAAGGGTTTTCAGCATAAGTAATTTTGAAGGTATGGAAGACACAAGAAACTCCTAAATTTGATATGTTTTAAGCTTACCCTATCTACCGCCTACGCACCGCGTGTCAGTCGTTATAAAGCTTGTGCCTTAGCGCACAAGGCTACATTAGCTAATACTGAACTTACATCTCACCACTTACACTCACACAAACTTACAGAATTGACTTGGATCAACAAATGGTAACAGGAATTATTCTCACCTTGTATTAATTATCATTTATATATCTAATACCCACATTACCAGCTTAGACCGGAATCTCTAACTATGAACACAGCCCGCCCCCTGCCAGTCTTTTTCACATACCGGAAAGGCCATTCCAAGCTAGCGTTAAGTCTATTCATGTTGATAGCAATCTGTTCCAGCCACATTGCCCTTGCACAAATAAACTCTAAAGAAGCCCTAGGTGAACTACTCTACTTCGACCCAAACCTTTCATTAAACCGGACTCAATCTTGCTCTAGCTGCCATAACCCTGCGACAGGGTTTGTCGATAAGCGCACACATGACACAAGGCATACTCACCTTGAAGGAATGGTTTCGTTAGGTGACGATCAACAATCTTTTGGTGACCGTAGCGCACCAACCAGCAGCTATGCGAACCAGATTCCTATCTTTCATGTTAATAAGAAAGGAAAGCATGTTGGAGGACAGTTCTGGGATGGCCGAGCAGCAACACTGGCTGACCAAGCGAAAGGTCCTCCACTCGCAGGTATCGAAATGGGTATACCTAACAAAGAAAGTATGCAAGCACGTCTACTTGAATCGGAGGTCTATAAACAAGCCTTCTCTAGCCTATTTGGAAAAGACATATTAAGTAAACCGGGGAAGCTCTATGACGCCATGGCCGAAAGCATCGCAGCCTTTGAAAAAACCGATTTTTTCTCTCCCTTCGACTCAAAGTATGACCGCTATTTAAGAGGCGAATATGAACTTAGTAAGCAAGAAGAACTTGGAATGACCTTATTCTTCTCGCAGCAATTCACCAACTGTAACCAATGCCACCAATTACGAAGCAGCCCAACCGCGCCGGATGAAACCTTCAGCAATTATGAGTATCACAACATTGGTATACCGACAAACCTTGCTGTTCGAAAACAAAACAAGCTCGACGAAGACTATGTCGATATAGGTCTACTCGCGAACGCTCAAGTCCACGATGAAAAGCATAAAGGAAAATTCAAAACACCAACGCTTCGAAATGTCGCCGTCACCAGCCCTTACATGCACAACGGTGTTTTTAAAGAGCTTCGAACAGTTATCGACTTCTATAACAAATATAACTCCAAAAGCGCCAAGCGTCAGATAAACCCAGAAACGGGCGAAAGCTGGGATAAGCCAGAATTCCACGAAACAATCTCTTTTGAGGAACTTCAATCAGGCCCTGCGCTAGATGACAAGCGTATTGATGCGCTAGTCGCATTTTTAAAACTACTGACAGATAAACGATATGAAAGCCTAATCACTGACTAGACTATAAATCTTATTGATAATACTTATCATTTAGAATATCATCTTCGCCATATTGGTCCATTAGGTCATTTTTAAAATTAACTTTCAGGGGTTATCCATGCTTTCTCTAAAATCATCCATTAGAAACTTTGTCCTCACAGGCTCAGTCGCCGCTATGGGCCTATCCGGCTGCGGAATGATGGAAACAAAAGAAACTAGCCAAGCTTCAGTTATCGATACTTATATTGATATCGCTAAAGAAAACTATCAGGACTCGCTAAGCGCCGCTCAAGCACTGCAAGCTCAAGTCAATGAATTTCTAGCTAATCCTAACGAAGCCAATTTGCAAAAAACTAAAGACGCTTGGATTGCGGCACGCGCGCCTTACCAACAGACAGAAGTCTACCGTTTTGGCAACGCATCGGTTGATGATTGGGAAGGTAAAGTCAACGCATGGCCTCTTGATGAAGGTTTGATCGACTATGTTGATGCTTCATATGGTGCTGAGTCTGATGAAAACCCATTCTATGCTGCTAACATCATTGCCAACCCTGCACCAATGATTGGCGGCAAGAAAGTAGATGCTAGCCAAATTACACCAGAACTACTTGCAAACACTCTGCATGAAATTGACGAAGTTGAGTCTAACGTTGCAACGGGTTATCACGTCATCGAATTTTTGCTGTGGGGCCAAGACTTAAACGGTAACAACCCTGGTGCTGGCTCTCGCCCAGCAAGCGATTTCTCACTTGATAAGTGTACCGGTGGCAACTGTGAGCGCCGTCGTCAGTACCTTCAAGCAGCAACAAGCTTATTGATTTCAGACCTAGAAGACATGGCCAATAACTGGAAAGAAGGCGGAGCATCAGTTGCTGAGCTAACCGCTAAAAGCGAAGCAGGTGCCTTGGCAACCATGCTGACAGGCATGGGTAGCCTTGCGTATGGCGAGCTAGCTGGCGAGCGGACTAAGCTTGGCTTGATGCTACACGATCCTGAAGAAGAACATGACTGCTTCTCGGATAACACTCATAACTCCCACTACTATGACGCCTTGGGCATCAAGAATGTCTATATGGGTCAGTATGAGAGCATCAACAACAACTCAGTAGATGGTGCAAGCCTTTCTGACTTAGTGAAGCAAGCAGACCCAGCACTGGATGCTGAAATGCTGGGTAAGCTTAATGCTACTCAAGCGACGGCTCAAGCAATGGTTGACGCGGCGGCTAAAGGCCAAGCTTTTGATGTATTGATCGGTGAAGGTAATACTGCGGGCAACCAAATCGTTCAGAACTTTGTTGATGCACTCGTTGCTCAAGCCAAAACAACTGAAAAGGTCATTCAGGTCTTAGGCCTCAGCAATATTGATTTTGAAGGTTCTGACAGCCTGGACAACCCTTCTGCTGTAGCAGAGTAATTAACAACTAGGTGACGCACCTGTTTATTTACGCCCGCCTAACAAGCGGGCGTTTTGGTAGCTATGAATAAAACCATCTTCGCACTTCCTCTTTTAGCGGTCAGCTTTTTACTCTACATAAATGCTGACTCGACCCTCGCTTCAAATAGCAAACTCCATAGTGCCAGAGAACTCTACCCATCAGGTCAACATAGTGCTGGCCAAAGCAAACAACGAAACAGTTTTGATCATCCCTCCCCCCTTCTGGATATGGAGACAAAGCTCGACTTTAAAATCGGCCGGGCCATCTTTGAAAAAATTTGGGTATTTGCCCCCTCAAGTACGACCGCAAGTGATGGCTTAGGCCCACTCTACAATGCAAGATCCTGCTCCCGTTGCCACGAGAAGAATGGTCGAGGCATATTAAAAGAAGAAGGTAAAACCTCCCCTGCACTATTTCTTCGGCTTAGCACTCCAGCCAAAACTGCCGAGCAAAAACGAGCACTGGAAAGTGGCCTCATAGGGCTAATACCAGAGCCTACTTATGGCACTCAGCTACAGACCTTTGCCTACCCGGGTGGACAAGCTGAGGCACAGCTACGAGTCAGCTATACAGAACAAAAAATTCAGCTAAGCGAAGGCGAAATGGTTAGCCTAAGAAAGCCGGATTACCAAATCATAGCGCCTCAGTATGGCCCAATGGATGAAGATTTGATGATTTCGCCACGTATTTCCTCGCCCATGATCGGATTGGGTCTTATCGAAGCGATAAATGAACAGGACATTCTTTCTAAAACCGACCCAGACGACAGTAACCAAGATGGTATTTCAGGCAAAGCCAATTGGGTTTGGGATCAGCAAAAACAAGCACCGGCACTTGGCCGTTTTGGCTGGAAAGCAGGCACCCCCAACCTTCGTCAACAAAACGCTAGCGCGTTCAAGGGGGATCTCGGCATTAGTACACCGTTATTTCCACAACATTGGGGCGACTGCACTCCTTCACAAACAAGCTGCCGAAAACAAGCCCATGGAAACCGCACCCGCCAAGCCCCGGATATCAACCACATGGAAGCGCCAAAGGCGATGACCGATGCTTTATTGCTGTATACAAGAAATATCGCGGTACCCATTCGAAAAATAGACAATGCAGAAATGGTCAATAAAGGAAAAGCCGTCTTTCACTCCGCTGGCTGTGCCGCGTGCCATACTCCAAGCTATCAAACATCCGGGCATACTGAGCAAACTTCTCTTAACATGCAAACCATCTGGCCTTACACCGATCTATTACTGCATGACATGGGGCTAGGGCTGGCGGACAATCGACCCGAGTTTAAGGCAAACGGACAGGAATGGAGAACCGCTCCACTTTGGGGGCTCGGTTCAGACAAATACGTAAATGGCAGCCATTTTCTTCTGCATGACGGCCGCGCACGCAGTATACTTGAAGCAATTATGTGGCATGGCGGCGAGGCCGAATCTGCCAAGCAAGCCGTACAAACAATGCCCCAAGAGCAACGCGCACAACTGCTTACTTTTTTGGAATCACTTTAATGAACAGAACCTCTACGATTTCCAGTATTTTCTTAGCTTGTATCCTCTCATTTGTATGTCATGCCGCCCCAAGTGAAGCTGACTGGAAAAACTTCAACCATGCGACAGTTAATAGCTTTGTTATCCCGTTTTATCAATCGCTTAGCGCTGCCTCTCAGGCTTTGCAGCAGAGCACCCAAGGCCTCTGCCAAAGCCCTTCTCAAGAGGCGCTAGATAATAGCATCGGTGATTTCCACAAGACGATGGATGCCTGGCAATCTATTCAAAATATCACGTTTGGCCCCATAGAGTTTTCAATGCGCAGCCATAGCTTACAGTTCTGGCCCGACAAGAAGAATCATATCGGCAAACACCTAGGTGTTCTTCTAGCAAGTGACGACAAAACATTGCTGAATGAAGATAAATTCCAGCGTGTCAGCATTAGCGTTAAAGGCTTACCCGCGATTGAAAGAATTCTTTTCAAACAATCGGCGCTCAATGAACTCAAGGCAAATAAGTTCCACTGCGATGTATTAACGACGATCTCTCAGAATGTTTCGACGATCAGTACATCACTACATAGCGAGTGGCTTAAGCATATGCGTGGCCAGTTTGCCGACGCTAAACAACTAGACGGCTACTTCGAAGACGACATCGACGCCGCCACAGCTTTATTAAAAACAATGATCGAACCCTTGGAAGTCATACGAGACTTAAAGCTTAAACGCCCGCTTGGCAGCGCGTTTGGGAAAGAAAAATATAAGCGACTGGAATCATGGAGAAGCCAACGCTCATTGCGCAATATTGAGTTGAATATTCTTAGCCTTCAGCTTATGTTTGAAGGGCTAGCCAACATACTCCCCCCTGAAAGATACCATTCAATTAGCCATCAATACACGGCCCTGGTCGATGCAATTAAGCAGATCAATACACCTTTGGAAAATGCAGTCAGAACAGCTGAAGGCTACCAGGCAACATTAGACATCTATAAGAAAATAGGCACCTTACACAAGGAGCTCGAAACATCAGTATCGGCCTTGGGTATTCACCTTGGCTTTAACAGTCGAGATGGTGATTAATGACTGACAAACTCTCGACATTAGAAAACACAAGGCTAAGCCGAAGACAGCTCCTTGGATCTATAGTCGCAAGCAGCTTACTCAGCCCATTCAATGCCTTCGCCAAGGAAAACGACTCAGAATTGCTCATTAGTGCAGCTAGGGATAGACACGGTCAGCATTGGGTAATTTGCTTACAAGGAAATGGCGAACCTGTCAGTCGGCTTAAGCTTCCCGCCAGAGCTCACCAGGTGATCAAGCACCCTCATAAAGAAGAAATAGCAGTCATTGGGCGGCGTCCTGGTCAATACATAATCGTATCTTCAATCAAATCAGGCAGAGTGATAAAACATATTCAGCCTGAACAGGGTTTCCACTTCTACGGGCATGCTCTTTACACACCTGATGGACGTTATTTGGTCAGCACTGAAAATCACATAGATTCGGGTCAAGGAAGGCTTTTTGTGAGAGATGTGCTCAACGATTATCGCGTACACGCCCAGCTCTCAAGCCATGGTATTGGTCCACATGAAATAAAGCTCTGCAGCGACACGGATACTTTAGTTATTGCCAATGGAGGTATTCTCACACACCCGGATAAAGGTCGTGTAAAGCTGAACCTCGATACCATGTCCCCTTCACTAACTTATGTCTCGCTTACGAGTGGTGACTTACTAGAGCAAGTAAAGTTAAAAGAGGAATACCACCAGCTGAGCATTCGTCACATCGATATCAACCAAAGAGATGAAGTGGTGATCGGCCTACAGTATCAAGGAGATAAAACTGACAGCGTTCCCTTGGTTGCCCACCACCAACGAGGGAAAGACCTCAAACCTCTTTGGGCACCCGATGATGTTAATTATGCCATGAAGCATTATTGTGGCAGCGTTTGTTTTGACCCCATAGGAAAAACTGCCGCGGTTTCCTCACCCAAAGGAGATTTGATTACCTTTTGGGACT
The DNA here is from genome assembly GCF_001634935.1 of Oleiphilus sp. HI0043. NCBI lineage: Bacteria > Pseudomonadati > Pseudomonadota > Gammaproteobacteria > Oceanospirillales > Oleiphilaceae > Oleiphilus > Oleiphilus sp. HI0043. The sequence continues at coordinate 29,166 of NZ_LWEY01001189.1, forward strand.
TTGATCAATTAATCTATTTAAGCAGTCTTCGTTGTAAAGATGGCTGCGGTTTAACCAGCTATCGAAACAATGAATTTGTTATTTCCAACGGCTTAGGCAACCTTTACCACTACAACAATACAACAAAAGAACTTAGTCAAAACTTATCCAACCCAGGCCTCAAAATTGCCTGGGATAACCATCTCTTGAGCGCCTAAACACACAAATACAAAAGTCCATTTTTCAAGCTCCTAAAAGTCAAAACTCAACTATACTATCTGTGATACAGCTCAACTTCATAGGTAACGAGCTTCTGGAATAGGCAATAGGGGGTCAAATATGTCCAAACTGTTAGATAACATATCAATTAAATCTAAGCTCTTATCAATCTGCACTATTACATTAGTTGGTATGCTTACAATCATCTTAGTCGAGCTCAATTTTAGCAAGACACTATCAGAGTCAGCTTCTTCGCTTGTGTCCATTGAAAAGCTTAACTCTAACATGCTTACCTTGAGACGGAATGAAAAGGACTTCCTCACCAGGAAAGATGAAAAATACGTCACACGATTCTCTGATAATGTTGCAAAGCTAAACAAAGAAATTAGCGAACTAAAAGTATTAAACAACTCACTTGGGTTTGACACTGAAGATAATCTCACCAAATTAGGCGACATAATAAAAAGCTATCATCAAACTTTTTTAACCATATCGAAAACTCAAAAAGAAATAGGATTAACACCTAAAACCGGGCTTTACGGTACTCTTCGAGCATCAGTACACAGTGCTGAGTCCGCTATTACTGAGCTAAAAGACTACCAACTGCTTGCGGAAACACTTATGTTACGTCGTCGAGAAAAAGACTTTATGCTGCGACTAGACACAAAATACATCGATAAGTTTAATACTGATATGGCGGCAATAATGTCTACTTTGGATAGCAGAGCGCTACCTTCGCAAATTAAAGACCAGGTCAGAAAAAACCTGAACGCTTACGCTTATGACTTTAGAAAGCTAACGGTTAAGACACAAGAACTTGGATTAAGCCCCGAAACAGGCTTGCTCGGTCAGCTACGTGCTACCATCCATCAAAGCGAGGAACAGCTTACTTCGTTATCTGCCATGATGAACAGTTCGTTAGAGGCAACCAAAGCACGAAGTAAGTCAACCTTCTATATGATAACCGGCGTACTGACTGTGATTATTCTTATTATTAATTTAGCCATATTCCGATCCATCAATGCTCCTATCCAAAGGCTAACCCATGTCATGCGAAAGATTAATCATGATAAGGACCTGACAATTCGCTCAAACATAAGTGGCTCACACGAAATCGCTGAGCTATCCCAACACTTCGATGAAATGCTAAGCAGTTTTGAGCATGTATTGGAGCAGATTCACCAGGCTGCAAGTCAAACAAGCCAGTCTTCTGCTGAACTGACAGTCGCTAGCCAAGATAATTCAAGAAGCCTCGACGAGCAACAAGCTCTTATTGAACTTGTCGCTACAGCTATGACGGAAATGGCTGCTTCTATTTCAGAAGTCGCCGAAAATATCGTCAGCACCTCTGAAAGCGCCAATGAAGCCTATGACGAGACAATCTCTAGTAAAGAAACTGTTAATACCGCCGTCAATGTCGTCGAGTCATTAGAGCAGACAACCAGTAATACAAAAACCGTACTAGATGAACTAAGACAGGATTGCGTAGACGTCAGTAAAGTTATGGAAGTAATTCGTGGTATTGCTGAACAAACCAACCTTCTAGCACTTAATGCTGCCATTGAAGCCGCGAGAGCAGGTGAACAAGGCCGGGGTTTTGCGGTCGTCGCAGATGAAGTCAGAACATTGGCAGGTAAAACCCAAGAATCAACCGAAGAAATTGACATCATCGTTAATAAGCTTCAAGAAAACGCTGAAAATGCGGTGGGTGTGATGGAAGAAAGCCTCTCTAAGGTCCATGAAACTGTAGAGCAAGCCAATACCGCCAACCACTCATTGGAAAATGTCACCAATATGGTCAATCAAATCAATAATATGAGTACCCAAATCGCGACAGCCGCTGAAGAACAAAGTGCTGTGGCTGAAGATATGAGTGAGAAAATTGTTGGCATTAAGGATCACGCTGAAGTCAACACAGAAAATGCTGGCACCACTCGCGTACTGTCTGAGCAACAAGCTGAATTCGCGATTGAACTGGAACAACTAGTCAATCAATTCAAAGTCTCCTAATCATCAGCAAGCTATACTCAATAGCCTGTATACGATGGAATTAAATTATCACTAATCTGTAATGAGCGAACCCTAATGGTCTCGCTCTCTTTCTTTAACCGGCTGCTTCCCTACACACTAATATTATTCCTATGTCCGATTAGGCTCAACCTCAGTTTGAGTCTGTTATCAATACCATTTTTATATGGCGAATCGCGAATCAAGTTTTTCTAATTTTAAATATATGTTTTTTCATATATACTTTTATTCATATATAAATATATCATCAAGATGAATCATATCTATTATGAAGAAGCGCGTACTATTTCTATGCACCGGTAATTCAGCTCGCTCACAAATGGCTGAAGCCCTACTCAATTACCATCACGGTAATCGATTCGAAGCGTTTAGTGCTGGCACAAACCCTGAAACAGTTCACCCGCTAACCTTGGCAGCTCTTAAAACTCACGGTATCGAAAACATTCATCAATCAAAGCATATTGACGAACTCGCCGGGCAACATTTTGATTACGTAGTTACCCTTTGTGACAGGGCGACTCAAGAATGTAAATCACTCGGTGCAAAAGAGAAGAAATTAGAATGGAGCTTCAGTGACCCTAAGGTATCTAAGGGTGATGACCTAAGCGACATCGAACGTTTTCATATGAGCTTAACTGAAATAAATCGTCGAATTAATAGCTTTGCTGCAATCGAAAGTAATCAAGCAATACTTGATGCTCAACATTCAAACGAGCTATCGCCATTACAATTATTCAAGAGTCTGAGCGATGAGCTGAGGCTTAAATGCCTAATGCTGATTCAATATGAAGGTGAGCTATGCGTCTGTGAACTGATGGCAGCATTGGAGTATGAGCAACCTAAAGTTTCCCGGCACCTGGCACTACTCAAAAAAGCAGGCATTCTGACAGACCGGCGCATGGGGCAATGGGTATTTTATAGGATAAACCCTAGTCTACCATCTTGGGCTAAGTCAGTTTTAGCACAAACATGCGACGCCAATATTTCAGAATTCAGTATGAACATCAGGCGACTAGAAACGATGAAAACCCGTCCAGATAGAGTGCTTTCATGCAATTGATATTCTTCAACGAGGGTAGATAAACATGTTTCAGATATTTACTGATCTTGCCGCCTGGTTTGTTTTTGACATATTGGGTTTGAGCCCGGAAACCAAGCTCGGTGACGCCCTGCATTTTTTTGTTGAAGATGTTAGCAAAATCTTTGTTCTGCTCGTTGTTATGATCTACTTAATTGCACTGATACGCGCCTCCCTCAACATTGAACAAGTCAGAGATTACCTGGCACAAAAAAATCGAGGGATTGGCTACCTAATGGGTTCGAGTTTTGGCGCAATCACGCCGTTTTGTTCCTGCTCCAGCATTCCCGTATTCCTAGGTTTCACCTCAGCGGGTATTCCCGTAGGAATTACTATGTCCTTTTTGCTTACCTCACCACTCATTAACGAGGTGGCCATACTGTTACTGCTAAGTCTACTAGGCTGGAAATTCACCCTTATTTACGTATTGGTGGGCATGACGGTTGGGATCCTTGGCGGCCTATTTCTAGACACCATCAAAGCCGAAAAATGGTTACAGTCTTTTGCTGCAGAAGCCCTCTCCAAAGCACAAGGAAAAGAGCCACAAACTACAGCATCAAAAGCTCAAGCGCTTGGCTTTCAACAACGTCATCAATTTGCAGTACGTGAGGCAACAGAGATTTTTGGCCGCGTATGGAAATGGGTAATTATTGGCGTCGGTCTCGGCGCTGCTTTACATGGCTTCGTACCAGATGGCTGGATCGAAGCACACTTGGGTGATGGGCAATGGTGGTCAGTCCCTGCAGCTGTAGTACTCGGTATTCCACTTTATTCTAATGCCACGGGCGTCATTCCGATTATGGAAAGCTTAATAACCAACGGGCTACCTGTAGGTACTACGCTCGCCTTTTGCATGAGTACTGTTGCTGCTAGTTTTCCAGAATTCATCCTACTCAAGCAAGTCATGCAGTGGAAATTACTTGGCACCCTATTCGTTATGCTCCTCATATCATTCACGCTCATAGGCTGGCTATTCAACGGCCTTAGCCCTTTTATATAAAGGAAAAGCTAATGAAAGCTTTTAAAGTACTCGGTACAGGCTGTGCTAAATGCACAAAAACAGCAGCCCTAATCCAGGCTATTGCGACAGAACTAGACCAGCAAATTCAAGTTAGTAAAGAAACCAGCCCTCAAGAAATTATGAACTATCAGGTAATGAGCACACCTGCCGTTGTTCTTAATGAGGAACTTGTTCACAGCGGGTCGATTCCAACTCGAAACCAAGTAACTGAGTGGCTAACAAGCTAACAGAGAAATTTGATCAAATAATTCTTATCTAAGGGATAAATCACTATGACCATCAAAGTAGGCATTAACGGCTTTGGCCGTATGGGTAGACTCTCACTCAGAGCTGCATTCGATTGGAAGGAGATCGAATTTGTTCAGATTAATGACCCGGCTGGCGACGCTGCTACACTCTCGCATCTGTTAAATTTTGACTCCGTACACGGTATTTGGGCTCATCAAGCAAGTAGTGAAGGTTCAAGCATACTTATCGGTGAGCATACGATTCCTTGCACACAAAATAAGACGATCTCTGAAACCGATTGGTCAGGCTGCGATATTGTTATCGAAGCGTCCGGCAAAATGAAGAGCAAGCAGGTACTTCAGGCCTATCTCGATCAGGGTGTGAAGCGCGTTGTCGTGACCGCTCCGGTCAAAGAAGAGGGTGTACTAAATATTGTGATGGGTGTGAACGATGACCTGTATGACCCAGAGGTCTACCCGATTATTACTGCTGCATCATGCACAACAAACTGCCTGGCGCCGGTGGTTAAAGTGATCCATGAAAGTCTAGGTATTAAACATGGCTCAATGACAACTATTCACGATATTACCAATACCCAGACCATTCTCGATGCGCCCCATAAGGATCTGCGACGTGCACGAGCCTGTGGTATGAGCCTGATTCCAACCACCACCGGTTCAGCTACGGCGATCACTCATATCTTTCCAGAGTTAAAAGGTAAGTTAAACGGTCATGCGGTACGTGTTCCATTAGCCAATGCATCGATCACTGACTGTGTATTCGAACTAGAAAAAGAAAGCTCGGTAGAAGAAGTGAACGCTCTATTAAAAAGTGCTTCTGAAGAAGCACTACAAGGCATACTCGGTTACGAAGAGCGGCCACTGGTTTCTATCGATTACAAAACCGATCCTCGTTCAGCCATCATTGATGCGCCTTCAACTATGCTGGTTAACGGCACTCAACTTAAGCTTTATGTGTGGTATGACAATGAATGGGGCTATGCCAATCGAACAGCTGAGCTGGTTCGTAAAGTCGGCCTCATCGACCAGAAAATTAATCACTAAGGCCATATTTGAAAACCATGAATATCAATAAACTCTCACCAGAAATTAAGCAATACCTGGTCGTAACAGGTAACTATTGGGCTTTCACGCTCACCGATGGCGCTTTGAGGATGTTAGTCGTATTGCACTTTCATGGCTTGGGTTACAGCCCGCTCGAAATTGCCATGCTGTTCTTGTTTTACGAGATCTTTGGTGTCATCACCAACCTTTTTGGTGGCTGGTTGGGCGCACATTTGGGGCTCAACAAAACCATGAATATTGGTCTGGCTCTGCAGGTGCTCGCATTGGCAATGCTGCTCGTTCCTGCCACTTTGCTCACAGTGCCTTGGGTCATGGCTGCTCAGGCTCTCTCAGGCATTGCTAAAGACCTGAACAAGATGAGTGCGAAAAGCTCGATCAAGCTGCTGGTTCCAAAAGATGCGCAAACTACACTGTATAAGTGGGTGGCAATTCTAACCGGATCTAAGAATGCCTTGAAAGGTGTCGGCTTCTTTTTAGGCGGCGCTTTACTGGCCACTCTCGGTTTTCAAGGTGCCGTTCTTGCTATGGCGCTAAGCTTGTTTGTGGTTTGGCTGGGTAGCATGTTTGCCTTAAAACAAGACTTAGGCAAGGCAAAGAACAAACCGAAGTTCACTGAAATATTTTCTAAAAGTCGGGCAATCAACGCCCTCTCAGCAGCTCGCTTATTTCTGTTTGGTGCCAGAGATGTTTGGTTCGTGGTTGCCTTGCCCGTTTATCTAGCGAGCGAGTTCGGCTGGAACCATTGGTCTGTAGGAGGCTTTCTTGCAAGCTGGGTAATCGCCTATGGTTTAGTGCAGTCCTTTGCCCCCAAGATTACGCAAAGCTCGACCAAGCGCGCCCCCGATGGCCATAGCGCGCTCGGCTGGGCGCTGCCTCTAATGCTGATACCCGCGGGCATCGCACTAGCCTTATCGAGCTCGCTTTCAGCACAGCTGGTGATCGTAATAGGTTTACTCGCCTTCGGCGCCCTGTTTGCTATAAATTCTTCTTTGCACAGCTACCTGATTGTGAGTTACGCCAGTGACGATGGCGTATCCTTAGATGTGGGTTTCTACTATATGGCCAATGCCATGGGCAGGCTAGTTGGCACCGTACTATCAGGTTGGATTTTCCAGTCTTATGGCCTTGAAGCATGTTTATGGGTATCGAGTACATTTATCGCCCTTTCGGCGACCATTTCACTTGCTCTTCCCAAACATAAAACGAACACAGTAAACACTTAAGCTTGAGCCTACGGTTCATGACTGTAAACTAGACCGCTTTCTTATTTGAACGGCCACAATTGTTATGAAAATGAATACCCGTGTTACGCTTATTTGTCTCTTGTTATCTCTGCCTTTGACTTGGTATACCTATCAACAAGATCAGAACTCCAAAGAAAGCCCGCAAAGCGACGAGCTCCTACAACAAGGAAGCATATATGAACGCCCTTACTCTCCGAGCTTTGGTCCTGCTGAGGCTAAAGTCACCATCGTTGAGTTTTTCGACCCAGCATGTGGTGCTTGCAGAGCTTTTTACCCTCTCGTAAAAGAGATTCAAGCAAGACATGAAAAGGATGTACGCATCGTACTTCGGTATGCAACCTTTCACCAAGGCTCTGAAGCTATCGTTAGAATGCTTGAAGCTGCGCGACTCCAAAACAAGTTCAAAGAGGTACTTGAAGCACTACTCATAGCCCAAGCCGAATGGACGGTTAACCATAAAGTTGTTGCGGATAAAGCTTGGCCTATTGCCGAAGCAGCGGGTTTAGATATTACACAGGCGAAAGCCGATATGACTTCAGATGAGATAAGCGCTCGCCTTCAACGGGAGAAGGACGATATTCGAGCTTTGCAAGTTAGCAAGACACCAACCTTTTTTGTTAATGAACAAGCGCTCCCCAAGTTTGGATCACAAGAGCTATACGATTTAGTTACCAAGGAACTCGCTAAATAATAATTGAGGTCAGAGTAAAAAATAATTTTTTACTCTGACCTCAATTTTAGTTCTCGCAACGCTTGGCTTTGGTAACCCAAGTAATAAACTCATGGGCAGGCATTGGTTTGGCGTGGTAATAGCCTTGCACGGATGAAACATTCTTCTCGGCAAGAATTTCCAGTTGCTCACGGGTCTCAACCCCTTCGGCAACAACCCTCAATCCGAAGCTTTGTGACAAAGAAACAATCGCATCAATAATCGCTGTCCCTTTGCTCTCTATCTGTTTGATAAAACTTCGGTCTATTTTCAACTCATCAATTGGAAAGGAGTGCAGATAAGCCAAAGAGGAATATCCAGTACCAAAATCATCGACAGAGAATCTAAAACCTTTGCTCTTAAGCGACTGCATTTTTTCAACAATCATCTCAACGTTTTCCATCAGCATACTTTCAGTGATTTCCAATTTAAACTTCGAGGTAGGTAGCGAAAACTCATCTACCACTAGTTTAATGCGTTCCTCCAAATCAACGTCGAATTGGCATGCGCTGATATTAATTGCCATCGTACACCTATCATGAGACGCTCCAGTCTCTTTTAGTGCAACGATCAACTCACATGATTCGCGCAGGACAATCTCTTGAATACGATGGATCGCGCCGGTCTGCTCAGCAATAGGAATAAATTTGTCGGGGCTAATTACCCCTTCCTCTGGGTGAATCCAGCGTACCAGAGCTTCTGCTCCTACTAAGGCTCCCCCCATATCCAACTGGGGCTGAAAGTAAGCTTCAAACTCATTCTTTGATATCGCTGCTTCAATATCACGCTCAATTCTTAATTGAAGGTCAGCCATTCTTTGCAACTCAGGGTCAAAGAATGCGTAGCGGTTACCACCTGCCTTTTTGGCTTTATACATCGCGGAGTCAGCACGTTTCAAAATTTCACTGGCGGAAACTGCTTTTTCATGGATCAAACAAATACCAATACTCGCACGCACGGCATAGTGAGCGTCCTGAAGAGTCAAGGTTTGCGAGAACACGTCTAATAAACTTTCAGCCAGCTTACTTGCTTCACGATGCACGTTATCAATATTTTTAGACTTAGACTCTAGTAAGACGACAAACTCATCACCCCCTAGGCGCGATAAATTTGTTTGGGGCCCAATGAATGGTTTCAGATTGTCAGCGATCTTGACCAGTAACTGATCACCGACCGTGTGGCCCAGCGAGTCGTTAATTCGTTTAAAATTATCCAGGTCCATAAATAGCAATGCGCCGATTAAATCATAGCGAGCAATTTTATCTACCGTGCAATCAAGATAATCATTAAACATTCTACGGTTCGGCAAGCCTGTTAATGGATCATAGTAAGCCAGCCTCTCAATATTTTCTTCTGCCTGCTTTTTTTCGGTAATATCTCGGGCGATCCACAGAACATGCTTTTTTTCTGGCTGCTCAGGCAAGTAATGATTGATCGGACAGATTCGCCCTTCAAAGACCCTGCGTCCCCCCTTCACTTCTAGAGTATATTCAAGAAATTCCAGCTCTGAATACTCGAGCGCCCGCCTAATAGCAGAAGTCAGCTGAACAGCGGTATCACAATCAATCACTTCTCGTATATTTTTACCGATAAGTTCTGAACTATTGACAACCAGTAGCTCACCATTGCCACCATAGATATCGATATAATTACCTTCTTCATCGAGAATGAGGCCCAAATCGGGAATGACGGAGATAAAAGCTTTGAGCTTTTCGTTGGATGTTTTTAGCTGGGCATTCAAGACTTGTTCACGCTGCATTGAATACTCTCTTTCAATTGCTATACGAGATAAGCCAGTGAAGTGATCAATTAACTTAAGGTCTTCAGGTTCAGGGAAGCGAATCTCGGGGTAATAAATAGCAAAGGTGCCCAAAACCTCACCTGTTGAAGAGACAATGGGCGTCGACCAACAAGCGACTAGGTTGTGAGGTAAAGCAAGGCCTTTAAAGTCCGCCCACAAGGGGTCTGTAGCGATATCGGCAACAATCACCTGCCGCTTAGTAAACGCAGCCGTGCCGCAAGAGCCAACGCTTTCGCCTATTTCGACACCATTAACAGCGTCACAATATGCCTTAGGCAAACTCGGTGCTGCGCCGTGGTGTAAGTTGTTCCCTTTCAATAAAAGAATCGAGCTCTTGCCGGCCTTGCTTGCCAAGGCCTGCTCGATTGAACTACAGATTTCTTCCAAGCACTCTGGTAGAGACGCGCCCGACGAAACCATTTCGGTAATCGATTGCTGAGCGCGTAATAATTTCTCCAGGACCTCTTGATCCATAACGACCCTCTATTGCATTTATTATTGTTATTTGTCGTTGTTACAGTTAAGACTGTCATCAGTATAGTCGAGAGTCTGAATAAATGGCTATTATAGAATTCGCAATTAGTCACTCACCCTAACAATCCATAGCCATCCAAAATACTGTAATACGCTTTAATCCAAGGTATGCTGCTCTACTAAAATACCTTCAAAAACCAAAGATTTATAACCTACCACACCCACTACTTTACCGTTTTTACCATCAATAACTGGCGCACTCGCCAAGCCAAACTGATCAAATAAACGAGCACAATAGCGCACATCCATTTCAGGTGGGACACTGACAACGGGCTTAGACATAATTTCATAGACATTAACGCGATCAGGTGACTTATCTTTTGCCAATACCTTTTTAGCGATATCTGACAGCATCACAACGCCGTACTCGTCATCCTCATTACGTTTTTTGATAATCACGTAGCTAGCATTATGCTCTTTCATTTGAATCAAGGCGTCTTTAACGGTCATCATGCCGTCCATTTCAACGTAGTTACTCCGCATGACATCCTTAATTTTAACAACCGTTTTATTGGTATGACTCATAACTCTTCCTCGACTTTAGCTGCAATAGATTGTATTTGGTGCGAGACGCCCACAGCATCTTCAACATCTAACTGTACGGCAATTCCCGTACCCGGACTGGTATCGAATTCGCCTACCTGTCCAATAGTCTCTAATATATGCCGGCTTAAGTGCTCTTCAACTATAAACAGCAAGACATCCCGTTGAGTCTCCAGGGTCAGGCCAAAAAAAGTCTTACTCTTTTTAATCCCTTCGCCTCTGGCATGGTTGATCACTGTGGCACCAGTCGCCCCAGCTTTTCGCGCAGCCTTCATGACCTTATCGGTTTTGTCATCCTCTACAAACACCAGCAATAATTTAAAATGCATGTACTTTCCCCTATTCGAAATTCTCTACAAACTCTGTACAGAGCTTATTCAGCTTGTGCCAAGCCCTGTTGTTGGTTTCGCTTAGCCAAATACTCAGTAATTTGCGCATAGGCCATCACCGACATTATTGGAAATAAGCTAGCAAAAGCGATTAAACCAAAACCATCAATCAAAGTGCTTCGCCCAGGTACTGTTTCAGCTAAGCCTAAACCCAAGGCTGCAACCAAAGGCACAGTTACAGTAGATGTCGTTACACCACCTGAGTCATAAGCCAAAGGCACGATCAGTTTGGGTGCAAAACAAGTTTGAATTACGACGACCACATAACCAGAGATAATAAAATAATGGATCGGAATTCCGGTAACGATACGATAAGTTCCTAAGGAAATACCTACTGCTACACCAATTGCGACGGCAATACGCAAACCCCAAATGCCGATCGCACCACCCGATACTTCATTCGCCTTGATCGCTACAGCTATTAGAGAGGGCTCTGCTATCGTGGTACTAAATCCTATGGCAAAGGCGAACAGATAGACCCAATAATAATCAAACCACTGAAGTGCATCGGCACCAATATCCCTCGCTCCTGCTATAAAAGCTGGATCAGTCAACTGTTGCGCCATTAATTTACCTAAGGGAAATAAGGCTCTTTCCAAACCGAGTAAAAATAGCGATAACCCGATCAGCACGTACAAGAAACCAAACAGCACCCTTTTCATATTGGGTATAGGCTTGCGAATCACAAGAAATTGAAAGCCAAACAATATAGCCGCGATAGGAATCACGTCTTTAATCGTGGCGAACGTAATGTCGATAATATCGTTGAGAAGTTCCATTAAGCGCCGAGCTCACTATATGATCATGCCGTAAGCCATCACGAATATCATCGGAGATAGCGACGCAAATGCGATTAATCCAAAACCATCAATCATCGGATTTCGGCCCTTGATTGATGAAGCCAAACCTACGCCCAACGCAGTCACCAGAGGAACAGTAATCGTTGAGGTTGTCACACCGCCCGAGTCATATGCAATCCCGATAATTTCCTTTGGTGCGAAACTCGTCATAATCACAACTAGAATATAGCCGCCAATAATCATCCATTGGATCGACCAGCCTGCAATAATACGCACCACACCCAGAACGATCGCCAAGCCTACAGAAAAAGCCACCGTAAATCGTAAGCCACTGGCATAACTTGTTTTAGCGGCTTCAGTTGCTTCGATCATGCCGCCTTCTGCGGCGACCGTTGCGGCTTCTGCAGCGACTGCTATCAAGGCAGGTTCAGCTATTGTCGTACCAAAGCCCAATGCAAAAGCAAAAGCAATCAGCCAAGCGACACTACCCTTCTTTGCTAAGGCATGAGCCATTGACTCACCGATCGGAAATAAGCCCATTTCCAGACCGAAAATGAAAAACGTCAAGCCAAGCAATACAAATATGACACCAATAATCATATCGACCAGGTTAGGTATCGGCTGCTGAAGTACTGCAAATTGAAAAAATGCAATAACAATTATGATCGGCGCCAGGTCTCTGAGACTACCTAGCATTGAACGAAAAATAGCGAGTATGCCTTGCTGCAAACTAAGTTCCCTTAATCTATACAAAGTTAGAAGTTGATAGCCCAAACAAGGTTTAGGCCCTAGAAACAAAACTCTAGAAATGAGTATAGGCCAATACTCACAAAGTGAAATTGACCTAAGACAATTTGAAAGCGCTTAGAGACCTTTACTTGTAGGTTTTACAAGGCCCAAGAACTCACTTAATCAGCAGCGACAAGCGTCGAATTACTTAACACTTATGATGTGACTTGCATCACAAAAAGAACCAATCATTACGATAAGCTACTGAAAAACATCACCAGACCTGAATAAAGTATTGTTATTGCATCAAGACTCTAGATTCTTAATCGACGCTTATTTCGAGGTGTATAAGATGTCTATTGTCAAAAGTCTCTTCCTATTTTTAGTTCTAATATTATCATCCAATCAAGCACTTTCACTTTCATGCGGAAGCAGTCTCAGAACAGCCGATCTAAGTCCTGCAACGAACTGTATAACGGGCCTAGGAAACCCCAGCATTAGTGCTATTAACGCCTTGTTTGACACCCCCCCTAGCTGGCAAAGAGTTAGCTCAGTAGAAGACAATACCTCTGGTGGTAGCGATGGCTGGTTTGGGGTGTCACTGGATCCAAACTCTAACTGGGGACAGAGCAATGTTTCTGGTGAATGGAGCTTAGATTCTGCCTTCTGGGATGCTTACAATGAGGGTGTAATATCAATGCGCGTAGGGAATGGAGGCGGAGACCCCGACTTTTTTGCTTGGAAACTGTCCGATGGAGCATCGACAGGAAGTTTCAGCTACGAGCGTCTAGCCGGTGGTGGAGGTGGTTTATCAAACCTAAAACTATGGGGACGAGTTACCGAAGTTATTCGCATTGAAGAACCTGCAAATATCGCACTCTTTATCATTGGCTTATTTGGCTTATTTGCCTCCAGACGCTTTAGCCAAACACACCCTTAATGTACATATGCGCAAGTTCACATTCACACAATTAACTGTCAGATTAGTTTACCCCCCCATAACAAAACCTTATTTTTTACACTTAAAAAGCATGATAATTAATTGTAGTTAAAGACAGAGGCAAATCATTGGTACAATTTATGCGTTAAAACCCTTATGTAAAATTATTAACAGGGAATATCATGAAAAATACTCTTAAAATAATATCAGGTATTGCGTTACTAAGCTTTGCCAGCCAATCTTTTGCAGCGATTTGTACTAGCGAAGGGCGAACTGCAGAGTTAACCATATCCACCGTCTGTGAATCTGGTAATGGAAACCCACACACTAACGATATCAACAATCTGTATGGTGACACACCTAGCTGGGAAAAAGTATCTGACATCGCAGGGTTTGAAGGTACTGACCTAAGCTTAGCTGATGGCCCATTACGAATCGGTTTAAATACAGGTTCTCTTTGGGGAAGCACCGACGTTACCGGAATATGGGGCATTCACAGTTCATTTTGGAGTCAGTTTGATGAAGCAGTGATCTCAATGCATGTTGGCGGAAACCCTCAAGATAACACTTCTGACTTCTTCGCATGATCCATTGCAACAAGCTCAACAACTGGCACGTTTGATTACAATCAAAGCTACGGAAATGGTGGCGGCTTATCTAACTTTATGCTTTGGGGAAGAAACACGGGTAACACAGTTGAGACTCCCGAGCCAGGCAGCATAGCTTTACTTGCTCTAGGCTTACTAGGTTTAGGTTTCTCTAGAAAGCTCTCTCAGCAGTAATAGTAAAAAATACGTTCTGGGTATTGATTACCCAGAAACACCTTACTTCTTACCCTCATAGATGACACCAGCACTGAGAATCACCAGATCAAGCTCTACGATAAACTAAAGATTGAGCTCACCGAAACTCTTATTGAAGTCCCTTAACTGATCATCTCCCCGGTCATACTCCGCCTGCCATAAAAGATCTTTATAATCTGATAGGACACGCTCTATAGATCGACTTAACTCATCGAAGTCTCCGTCCGCGACATAGATGGCCGCACGTACAATTCGATTTGTTACACGCCAATTTGTTTTAACAAACAAGGCCTCAATTTCATCTTTGGCCAGCAACCACTGCTTGCCAAAATCTCGCTCTAACTTATTTTGAATATCACCCAACAACTGCATTTCCACCTCACGAGGTTTGATTAAAAAGTGTCAGTTAAACCTCACTTAGCTACCAAGGCAGAACATCCCCATTTGAATGCCAGAACGTACCAGTATTCGTAAGATTCAACTCATCTACTCTCTGAGCTAAACGCTCAGCAGCTTGATCAGGGGTAATGTCGCCATAGCCTCCTATCATTTCAGTACCCACTAGACCCGGGTGGAAGACTCCGACAGCAATACCTTGATCTTCTAGATCCATCGCGAGAGAAACTGAGGCGATATTTAAGGCACACTTAGACATGCGGTAGCCATAGCGACCGCCACTGCTATTATCAGCTATGGATCCCATTCTACTGGTGATGATGGCAACCTTACCACCACTATCCAAATTGCCGAGAAGCGCCTCTGTTACTCGCAAGGGGCCTAATGCATTCACGCGAAACTGCTCTTCGAGCTGATCATAGTCGATATGCCCCAATACCTCATCTCGAAGAATTCCGGCGTTATTAATAAGAAGGTCTAATTTCACACCTTGAAGCTCAACACCTAGTCTAGCCACATCCTCTGCTTTGCTGACATCGATTCCTGCGATTATCTGGCACCCCAACGACAACAACTCTTCACTAGCTTCACGACAGACGGCATACACCGAGTAACCTTTAAACTTATAGTACTGACAGAAAGACAAGCCAATACCACGATTTGCTCCGGTTACAAGTATATTTTTTGACATGATATCTCCTACGAAATCTATTGGTGAAGCCGATAATAATATATAGAATATAACGTTATCGATTTATCTAAGGAGATGCAATGAGTCACGAAGCAACTAAAGCTTTACGCAGCATGCAACATCATAAGTTAGTATTACCTGAGCATATGAACCACCAAGGCTCCTTGTTTGGTGGCAACTTGCTGATGTGGATAGACGAAGTCGCCTATATGACGGCCGCCCTTCACTACCCAGGGCTGCGATTCGTTACCGTTGCACTCGATAATGTTGAATTCAAACATCGAATCGACTGTGGCGAAATAATTTGTTTTAAGGTCGACCTTGAGCGACAGGGAAACTCTTCAATTACTTATTTTATTTCAGTACGAAACGCTCGCGAAGACAAAGATACAGTTTTATTTGAAACTCGAATCACATTTGTATGCATTGATGAACTGGGTAATAAATGCCCTATTGAGTAACTACCAAGTAAATTACGACTTAAGATATAAGCATAAGTAAGGTCTAAGGCTAATCATGAATTCTTTACAAAACAACCATCCACAAAACTTTATCTCTGACTTTTTTAAGCTTGAGTCTGCCGGTGGAATATTACTAATTTTTGCAGCAGTCCTTGCCTTAGTGTTTGCTAATACGCCCTTATCTTCAATTTATGAATTGCTGCTATCAACCCCTGTAGAAGTCAAGATTGGCGCACTGGAAATCGCGAAGCCATTACTGCTATGGATTAATGATGGCCTGATGGCGGTATTCTTCTTTTTAGTCGGATTAGAACTAAAAAGAGAGCTATTAGAAGGCGAACTTTCCGACAAGCGAAATATAGTCTTACCCGGAATCGGCGCACTGGGTGGCATGCTATTTCCTGCACTTATATATGTTTACTTTAATTACGAAGACCCTCAGGCCCTTAGTGGTTGGGCCATTCCTGCTGCAACCGATATTGCTTTTGCCCTTGGTGCCCTGACGCTTCTTGGTTCCAGAGTTCCTACCTCGCTTAAAATATTCCTTACCTCTTTAGCAATTTTTGATGATATTGGCGCGATTCTGATCATCGCATTGTTTTACACGGATAAATTATCGCTAAGCGCGTTAATAATCGTTGCAGGCTGCATCCCTTTCCTAATTATCATGAACAAACGAAATGTCATCTCCAAAAGTGCTTATATTTTTATCGGTATCATTATGTGGGTTGCAACGCTTAAATCGGGCGTTCATGCGACACTTGCAGGTGTAGTTCTAGCGATATTCATTCCTATGAAATCTAGAGAGAACCCTTCGTTCTCGCCGCTTAAAGATCTGGAGCATGACCTTCACTCAGTCGTTGCTTTTGGAATTCTCCCCGTCTTCGCCTTCGCCAATGCTGGAATCAATCTATCAGGTATAGGTTTAGAGCAAATGCTTCATAACGTCCCCGTTGGCATCGCGCTAGGCTTGTTTGTCGGTAAGCAAGTGGGGATATTCGGTTTATGCTGGCTTGCCATTAAACTTAAACTAGCCCAACTACCTTCTGGCATGAACTGGCTTAGCCTGTATGGCACAGCGGCACTCTGTGGTATTGGCTTTACAATGAGCTTGTTTATTGGCTCACTTGCCTTTGAAGAAAGCGGAGTCAACATGATCTTTGATGAACGCCTTGGTATCGTCGTGGGTTCGCTGATATCTGGTATATTCGGCTTCTTTATCCTGAACAAAGCATTACCGAAATAACTGCTAGCTAAATTAGACTATATTCGCTAGCAAGCCTTTCATGGGGTCACATCAGACATAGATATAAGTGTCGATATTTTTTACAACCTATGAAAAACAACAAGACAAAAACAAACTCAATATATTGTTTTATATAATTTTTTTCAAACAGGCATATAAATAGCTTTAATCTGACCAGCCACCAAATTCAATGTAATACAACTAGGATACACACATGAAAAAATTACTCTAAGCGCTCTTACTTTAGTATTAGCAGCGCTGAGCTTAAACGTTAGCGCAACGACGATGACTATTGACACTCGTAGTATCACTAATGGTATAGACGACACGGATTTTATTACTTCATGGACTGATCAAACTTAAGCGATTAACTCACTAAATATTTCAGATTTCAGTGGTTTCTTTTCTGGCAACAACACGATCAGCCACTTAAGCATCTCACTAACATCTGCTATAAGCGGCTCGTGGGGAATCGAAGCTGGCTTGGACGCAGGCTACGGCGCAGCTCTATATGTTGATGGTAGCCTAATCGAAAATAGAACTGATGACCTTTGGTGGCAATACAACTGGAACAATTCTGACGTTCTATCTGGCACTGCCGGTATTTCTGCTGGCAGCCACACTATCGACCTATACTGGGCAGAAAACTGCTGCAACGGTTATAGCAGCGGTCGTTTCACAACAGATGGCGGCAGCACATGGCAGTCACTTTCTGTAGCAAATATTGATGCAGCTACTGTATCTGAGCCAGCGACTCTTGCTCTATTTGGTCTTGGTCTATTAGGTTTAGCTGGCGTACGTCGATTTAAATAAGCTTAACCTACTCCATCTCCTGGTGGTAAAGCTTTGGGTATTTTTTATACCCAAAGCTTTTTTAAAACTTAGTAACAAGCCCTCTCGAATATTTCTGCTTCCAAACCTCCTTACAAGCTCCCTTAATTCAGCGCCGTGTATTAGAATCAGTGTCATCAATCTATTAGCTACGCTGACCACACCATGACACGCAATCAGCTTTCGACTAGCGAATCGATCATTGTCGACGCACAAAGTTATTATGAGCAGCTTATCGAAGCAATTGATCTTGCCCAGCAAGAAGTTTTACTTGAGTCATATATCTTCAACAATGATTTTATTGGTCAGGCCATCTCTCAAGCTCTTGAAAACGCTTCTTTAAGAGGAGTGCAAGTCAGGGTTTTGGTTGACGGAGTTGGGGCAGGTAATAATTTTGAGCAGGTTGCCAAACAGCTCATTAATTGCGGCGCTGAAGTAAAAGTATACCGGCCATTACCTTGGCGTTTTGATCTATGGCCTTTATCCCTCTTCCCTGCTGCTGGTATTTTTAAGTTATGGCACTTGCTGAGCTATATTAATAATCGTGACCACCGCAAGCTTGTACTCATTGATGATAAGCTGGTTTTTCTTGGCAGTTTCAACATTACAAAAGCGCATTTACCCAAGGCCCTTGGCGGTCAACAATTTAGTGACACAGCAATCAGAATATCTGGACAAGTAACCCAGAGCGTAAGGCTAGCTTTCGACACCTGCTGGTATAAACACTCATGTCGCACCAGCGCTCGGTACTTGCCTGAGAGCCCTTTTCTCTATAACTTCAGCCGCCGCTTAAGACGAAAACAGAGAAAAGACTTATTACAGAGAATTAAAAATGCAAAGCATGCGGTATGGATAGCGAACGCTTATTTTGTACCAGATAGCGAACTGCAAGACGCCCTATGCACAGCAAGTAAAAGCGGGGTTGATGTAAGAATATTACTCCCCGGGCGTTCGGATATATTTTTCATTCCTTGGGCCTCTGCGTTCTTCTATTCAACATTACTTGAAGCTGGCATCCGACTCTACGAATACCAAGCAGGAATCATGCACTCTAAAACCTTGATTATTGATGACTGGGCTTGCATCGGCTCAAGTAACCTCAACACCCGCAGCCTAATGCATGATTTGGAAATCGATTACAGCCTGCAACTTACCGCCAGCCGAGAGCAATTGGCAATTAATTTTCGTGACGACCTGAGCTGCAGCGAAGAACTGAAGAGCGACTCGCTGGACAAAAAGCATTTTATCCAACGGTATTTGGGCGGACTGCTACTAATATTTTTCTCTTACTGGGTGTAAAAACTACCAAGCGATTAGCAAGTCATCCTCTTGTATATTTATTCGCCCTGGGTCCATACTGACACTACCACTAGCAAAACCAGGGTGCACCTGAGAAACGGTGAGTGATGTCTTGACATTCGTTAGTTCAGTACCCGCTAGCATATCTGCGTCGTAATAATTGTAGGTACGATATAAAGAAAACTTATCTCCAGGGCGAACACCGGAGCTTGCACCCGAATTGAAGTGTAATGTTTTACCGTCAACTCTTGATATACGTGCAATAAAGGGCTGACACTCCAATTGCTCTCCTACTAAAGTAGCAACACCATCCACCAGTTGAGCGACTGCTAGACCATATTCGTCATTCCAGAACTCTGCAGTGCCAAAGCCACTCAGATCATCAATATCATCTTCCCACGGCGCAGATACTGCAAAACTTCTTTGCCAGATAATCGCACCACTATAGCCATCATGAACAAATAGCTCCATTGCAAAGCGACGTTTGATATTGGCGTTATTGCTCATCCTTTTCAGTTTCGCCCAATATGATGTGGAGAAAGCTTCCGGGTCTTCTAGCGACAGATCTCTCACCACACCTGAGATAACAAATTGAGCTCCAACCTGCTTCGCGTAATCAGCCGCTTTGGTCAGTGTACTCTGCGATGTGAAGTGACTGGGCGCATTGATCACATCCTGATGCAAAGAAAACTCACTCTGCTCGAAAACAACTAACTTATCTTGCAGCTGTAAAGACTGATTAAGTGCACTGGCCAATCCACGCTCAATATTATGAAACCCCCCCAATCTCAGTTGAGCAGGAGACTGAACCGAAAACCCCAGCACCGCGATTTTTTTACGATATTTTTTTGCTTGGGAATCAGGGCAACTGGCAACTTCTTCAACATCAAAGTTCATCACCAGATTCAAGATGCCTTTTTTAACAAATTCATCTTGTAGTACAGATTTACGAATACGCGCTTCACCCGAAACTGAAAAGTAGTCCTTACTTATCTTTCCATTGCTAACACGTTGATCACTCTTTACTCGGGCACCCGCCTGAAGCAGAGCTTGCTTAAGCGCATCCTGTCGAGCACGATCTCTCGCCAGATCATAGCGTTGACCATCAAAATCTGCCTGCCCTGTGACTTGTATCCACTCTGCATTAGCACTTACTGGTGATAGCAAACAAGACATTAGAGCGAGCAAGAAGGAAAAATACTTCATACCAACCTCACTTCAAAAAATATACAGATTGCATTGACTGAGATGCAGCACGCTTAGTGCGGGGCTCACTACTGGAAGCCATAGGCAGTGGCCGGTGGCAATCTATACCGAACTTGATATTGTTCATTTTATTGATACAGTCGTGAAAATCGCCTGGCAGTAATATTTCCAACACAGTCTCAAATCCGCGCCCCTTATTCTCAATAATCGAAACTACCCTTGCACCTCGCACATAAGAATCGACAGCCGCTGCATAGTGATCACTTTTCATCACAAACTCATCAACCTGGGAACCACCACTGATTCCGATACCGTAAAGCCTTTCGGCCAAGGTACGGTAAGCATCAAGCTTTGAGGCCCTTATCGCCATCAAACGCTTCGACTCTGACTCCGAGTCCTCCTTTCTTTCATAAGCGCCATACCCCGTAACACGGACTACAATAGGCTCAATCGGCTCCTTCTCCTCTTTCTTCATCGTACCCACACTATTCTTATCTTTATATTTATGGGCATGAGCCGGAGAAAAGCAGAGCGCAGCGGTTAGTAAACAAAAAATGACTAGATTCTTCAAAGCAAGCATATCAAACTAGGTTCCCAGTAAATGGTGAGCGAAGATCGCATCGAGACACCCCGAACAACAGATACTTAAATGCGTTAATAAGAGCCAAATACCTGAGTTTTTCATAATCACTATGAAAATCCTGTGCCAAGTCATTACTGTAAAATTTGCAGCAATTCAGGAGAGCGCTTGCCGTTTTCATAGCTCTAAGCGGCAAATAAGGTTGTTAGGCGGCAATACAGAGTCATTAAATGACTTCAATACATAAGCACAGTTAAGCCAAAAAAATTACCACGAATTTGGACATTATGTTACAAAGCGTGACGTGCCCGTCGTTGTCACTTTCGACTTTCCGTTAAAATTGCCTCTACGGATCAAGCTACGTACAGTCACCGTACCGTTAGCCAGCATAAGTTAACTAGTCAGGACCCGCTCAAGGAACAAGGAAATAATGAATTTCAGATCCACCTTCAGCTTATCAAACTTTGCCATTTGCTTAGTTTGTCTCGCTTATAGCTCAACCGCACTAAGTGGCTACAAAGTATTTTTAGACCCTCGTTCCATGGCTATGGGCGGAACCGGTGTTGCTTCAGCTTCAAAGTTTAACGCGTCCGCTCACAACCCTGCTTTGATTGCCTTCAACCGAGGCGATAAGCCCGACAAGATCTATCTTGCAATAAATAGTGGCCAGCGACAGCTTTACGGAGAGTCTTTTAACTCTGACGTTCTCGACTATCAAAATTCACCAATAGAACAAGACTTTATCAACGCCGCTAACAGCGGAGATATTAGCGACACCAGAGATACCGCTAAACTTCTAAAAGACTCTCTAAGTGAAAAAAGTTTTAGCTCATATCGCTCTGATGAAATGCATAACTTTAACTTGTTAGTGGATACTGACCCGCTAACTATCAATTTCTACACTCGCCGTGAAATTCGCAAAGTAAGCACCATCCTAAATAAAGATGCAGCAACTATTGATGACATTGTTAGACAAGTAGAAACTACTGGCCTTGCGGAATCCACAGGTATTGAAGACCTATTAAGTTCATCGGTTGAAAGCACTCAATTTGACTATGAAGAAATGGGCGCAACCGTCGCTACAACCAATGTTATTGATTATAACATGCCCATATCGTGGGGTTTTACACCCAAACTGATTCAGTTCAATGCATCTCAAGTTTCAAGGCCGCTAGATGAATACGATGTGAATAACGCTCCGGCTGACAGACCTAGTGATAGCAACCTAGAATGGAACGTAGATATAGGCTTAGCAATCCTGTTTACCGACAACTTTTTACGTGAAGAATTCGGCCTGGATGGTTGGTGGCTAGAAGGCGAGTGGGTATTCGGTATTTCTGGAATGAATATGTTTCCAACCGACATTTCAACATTCTCCCCTCCCGTACCCACTGATGAATTACCTCGAGGCAAGCCTTCAGTTCAAGCACGCTATAAAGTGGGTTTAGCCACTTACCGTGAAGACTATATGATGACGCTTGATATTGATCTAAACGAAGATGAAGTGTTCGCCTTCGAAGGCAATACCCGCTTCATATCTTTTGGTGGTGAGTATTACTGGAGAGATGACTTCCACTTACGTGCAGGTGCGCGCTTCAATATTGCTGAAACAGAAGAGGCCTCAAAAGAAGATCACACCTTAACAGCTGGTTTTTTATACCAGCCACGCCACTTCAATATTGAGGCTGCATTTATGCTGAGTGAAGTAGAAGCTGGCGGTTCGATAGGATTTGGTTTAGCATTCTAGCTCTTTCTCTCCCGTGGGCTTGAATGTGATGAAAACCTACCTTGTGGGTGGTGCTGTACGTGACTCTTTGCTCGAAATTAACAGCAAGGATAAAGACTGGGTCGTAGTAGGTAGCAACCCAGACGAGATGCTTAAACAAGGCTTTACCCAGGTCGGCCAAGACTTCCCTGTATTTCTCCACCCCAAAACTAGAGAAGAGTACGCTCTTGCGCGGACAGAGCGTAAAAACGGTCAGGGCTACCAAGGCTTCAGCTTTGACACGTCAAAATCAATCACTTTAGAACAAGACCTTATCAGAAGAGACCTAAGCATTAATGCGATGGCAATGAGCGCAGACGGTGAGCTGATTGATCCGTATGGCGGTCAAGACGATCTGAAGAACAGACTACTCAGGCACGTCTCGCCAGCCTTCACAGAAGACCCACTAAGAATTCTACGCGTGGCTCGTTTCGCTGCTCGCTTTTATCACCTCGGCTTTAAAATAGCTGACGAAACACTCGATTTCATGAGCAAAATGGTTCTGAAAGGTGAGGCAAATCATTTAGTCCCTGAGCGTATCTGGCAAGAAACTGAACGAGCACTAAGTGAAAAGTCCCCTTGGATTTATTTTGAAGCACTTAGAAAAGTTGGCTGCCTGAAAGTCGTATTCCCGGAAATCGATGCGCTATTTGGCATTCCTCAGCCAGAAAAGTACCACCCAGAAATCGACTGTGGCATCCACGCTCTCATGTCCTTGGAGCAAGCTAGTCAACTAAGCCAATCAAAACAAGTTCGCTTTGCTGCTCTTACACACGACTTGGGAAAAGCTTGTACCGCCCCTGAAAAATGGCCAAGCCATCATGGCCATGAGCGCCTAGGTTTAGAGCCGATAAAGAAGCTCTGTGAACGAAATCGAGTACCGAATGAATACCGAGACCTGGCATGTTTATGCAGTGAATATCACACGCACATCCATAAAGCTTTTGAGTTAAGAAGTGAAACCATTCTGAAAGTTTTAAAGCAGTGCGACGCCTTTAGACGCCCTGAGCGCTTTGCAGAAATATTACTGTGCAGCAAGGCAGACTCACGAGGTAGGACCGGGTTTGAAAAGGCGCAATACCAACAAGCAGATCTTTTTAGCCGGATATTACACACTCTCAGCTTAATCACCACAAAAGAGATCGTTGCCGAGGGCTACAAAGGGAAAGAAATTGGCGAGCAGCTAGACCGTTTACGAAAAGAAAAAATAAAGCAGATAAAAAGCACTTATGAAGGAGAAAACTCGCCCACTAGCTGAGCATTTTTAAATCCGCACTGACGCCAAGCCTCATAACTTATGATTGCCACTGCATTGGACAAGTTTAGGCTTCTGCTATCGACCATCATTGGAATGCGGATTCTGTGTTCTGACTGAATACTCGCTAAAACTGAATCGGGCAGCCCTGCCGTTTCAGAACCAAACAATAATACGTCACCTTCCTGGTAAGTGAGCTGATCATGAGGCCCACTCCCCTTAGTTGTACATGCAATAATTCGCCGCCCTTCAACAGCCTCAAGAAAAGAAGCATAGTCCTTATGGCGCGTTACGTTTGCCATATCTCGATAGTCCAGACCCGCACGTCGAAGTTTCTTTTCTTCTAGATCAAACCCCAATGGCTCGATTAAATGAAGATAACAACCGTTGTTCGCAACCAGACGAATTATATTACCTGTATTGGGGGCGATCTGAGGTTCATAGAGTGCGATATGGAACATATATTTAATATCAACCAAATAGGGAAAATAGAAATAACAAAAAAATGCGCTCAAACAAAAAAGCAGTGCGACATAGCACTGCTTTCTTCTTTCATAACAAGAGGCTTAGTGAGTAGACTCACTACCCGCTTTTTTCTCAGCCGCTTCTTGCGCTTCTTTTTGCTTCTTCATTACAGCTTGAGCAAAGATAGCATCGAAGTTAACCGGTGCAACCATCATTGCCGGGAAGCTACCTTTAACGACAACTGTGTCAATAGTTTCACGCATGTAAGGGAATAGAAGATTTGGGCAAAACGCATTTAGCGCTTGTGCCAATTGAATACCTTCTAGACCTTCAAGCTTAAAGATGCCCGCTTGCTGAACTTCAACAATGTAAGCCGTCATACCTTCGACTGAAACGGTAAAAGTAGCTGAAACAACTACTTCATAGTGATCTTCACCTAAACCAGCATTTTTAGTATTGAGATCCATTTTCACTTCTGGCTTCCATTGTTTCTGGAAAACCATGGGTGAGTTCGGTGACTCAAAGGAAATATCTTTTACATAGATGCGCTGTAGGGCAAAGTTGACTTGTGGCTGCTGTTCCTCTTGAGCGCCAACTTCAGGCGTTTCATTCTCTGACATGATGGATCCTAATTCTTGATAATTTGATAACAGCTCGTAAAACTTAAGCTGACGAGCCAAAAGTTAAATACTAGGCGGTGCTAGTTAAAAATGCGAGCCTATCAAGCTCTTTTTTTAGTTTTTGCGATAGGAATAACCTTATAAGCTATAAGGTCTCCAATAAAGCGTCTAGCTCACCCTTTGCCTCTAAAGCAAATAAGTCGTCACAGCCACCTACGTGAGTTGTTCCAATCCAGATTTGTGGCACTGTATGCTGGCCAGATTCTTTCATCATCTTTTGCCTGATAGATGGATCTGCATCCACTAGAATTTCATCAAAGTTTACTTTCTTTTTTTGAAGAAGCGCTTTAGCACGAAAGCAAAACGGGCAGAATTTTGAAGAATACATTACGACCATTTTATTGACTCTTAGCTATTGTGTTTATTTACGAACCAGAGGCATATTGCTATTTTTCCACTCAGCAATACCACCACTCATACGGCAGACATTCTCAAAACCTTCTGCCTGCAAAGTCTTACCCGCCATTCCAGAGTGCTGACCCATTTTATCTACCAGGATAATTTGCTTATCCTTATATTTTTCCAGCTCAGTCGATCGCTCTTTCAAGTTTGCAAAAGGAATATGCAAGGCACCTGTAATTTTACCTTCAGAGAAGTCTTTCTTGTCACGTAAGTCAACGATCACAGCCTGATCTTTATTTAGTAAAAGCGTCGCCTCTTGAGGACTAACGGCTCTTCCAGAACGCGATCTCTCGGTAAACCATAGTGCAGCCAACAACGCGACAAACAAACCTGAAAGCTCAATATGATTACCAATAAATTCAAATAAACGATCCATTACTCAGTCCACAACAGTAAAACCGGCTAAATTGCCAGATAAAGTAGAAGCTCTGCCCTGAGTAGCGCCAGTAAATCTTGTTTCACTCGCTCTACTCCATAGCCTCACGCAAAAGGAGTCGCATTATACACACGCCCCTCCTGGCACCTCAATAGCTAGAACCTAATGCAGCGAGAACAACTAAACAACGACACACTAATTAATTCTGACACTCTAGGTCGCCAACCGTCCAAAATAACGGTAAAATCCGCGTCACTATTGGAACCTTGTATGAGAGTAATTTCACGAGGTTCACTGCGCGCCGTTTAAAACTTTACATTAGGTAGTACGTTAATATGGGTAAACAGACCACCGCACTAATCATTCTCGATGGCTGGGGCCACCGTGAAGAAACCGATGCAAATGCTATTCGTCAAGCCAGCACACCTTTTTGGGATAAAATTTGGCAAGAGCGTCCTCATAGCCTGATTCAAACCTCTGGCATGGCCGTGGGCCTACCTGATGGGCAAATGGGAAATTCTGAAGTGGGTCATATGAACCTCGGTGCCGGAAGAATCGTCTACCAAAACTACACCCGTATCACCAAGGATATTGACGAAGGAACATTCGAAAATAACGAAGCCATCTGCAAAGCTATAAACAGCGCAGTAGAAAGCGGCAAAGCAATCCATCTTATGGGGTTAATGTCTCCGGGTGGTGTTCACAGTCATATCGACCACATCCAGGCAGCCATTAAAGTAGCGGCAACAAAAGGCGCCAAAGAAGTTTACGTTCACGCATTCCTCGATGGCCGAGATACACCTCCGCGCAGTGCACAGCCCTCTCTAGAAGCTGTGGAAAAGCAACTTTCTGATCTAGGTATTGGTAGAATCGCTAGCATGGTCGGCCGTTACTACGCGATGGATAGAGATAATCGCTGGGATCGTGTAAAACTAGCTTATGACCTTTTAACTGAAGGACAGTCTGATTATCGTTACGAAACGCCTACTCAAGCACTTGAAGCGGCATATCAGCGTGACGAAAACGACGAGTTTGTTTCAGCCACAGCCATTGGAGATGCGAACTCTGGCCAGATCAATGACGGCGATGCGGTTATCTTTATGAACTTCCGAGCAGACAGAGCACGCGAATTAACCCGAAGCTTTGTTGATACAAATTTCGAAGGTTTTGAGAAATCCAAGGCACCTAAGCTTGCCGACTTTGTCATGCTAACGGAATATTCTGCAGACATTGCAACTAGCTGTGCCTACCCTCCAATGGACCTACCCAATTGCTTGGGTGAATACATGGAGACGCTGGATAAAACCCAACTTCGAATTGCTGAAACCGAAAAATATGCCCACGTCACCTTTTTCTTCAGTGGTGGCCGGGAAGCATTATTTAAAGGCGAAACTCGCGAACTCATCCCTTCTCCAGATGTAGCAACCTACGACCTAAAACCTGAAATGAGCGCTCCTGAAGTTACTGACAAGCTGGTCGAAGCGATTAAGAGTCAAGAATATGATTTGATTGTCTGCAACTTTGCTAACGGCGATATGGTTGGCCACACAGGAAAACTCGAAGCCGCTGTCAAAGCAGCAGAATGCCTCGATAGCTGCCTGGAACGTGTGGCAACCGCACTTGAAGAAAGTAAGGCCCAATGTTTGATTACCGCAGACCATGGTAACGCAGAGCAAATGCTTGATCCCAATTCAGGACAGGCACACACCGCTCACACCACATTGCCCGTACCACTGATATATTTAGGTGATAAAGACATTTCACTCAAAGACGGTGGTAAATTAAGCGATATCGCACCCTCCTTGCTCGATTTGATGTCTATCGATATCCCTTCAGAAATGACGGGAATGTCACTAATCGGAAAATAGTCTGCAATAGCCTCAGTGTATAATAATCAATCCTTTAAGAAGAGCACTAGAGTATTCTTATGCTCTTCGTGGATTGTAGGAACCCTCTAATGTCTTGGTCGATTAACTTAATATGCATGCTAGTATTAATTATCAACATGCTCTCAAGGCTCCTCACTAATCGATGAAATACCTTCTGCTTACATTCTGTTTGTTAGCTTCACTCGTAGCAAACCCAAGTCTTGCAGAAGTTTCTCAAGAACACTCTGAGCGTGAACTCGCTCAACTTAAATCCAGCATCACCAAAATCAATCGCTGGCTGAATCGCGCTAATACTGAAAAAACCGGGCTTTCAAAAGCACTGGAGAAGCAAGAAAAAGCTATCAGCAAGCTAAGCAAGTCAATTCGTACCAGCAAAGCAAATATAACGAAGCAAACCAAAGAGCTTAAAAAGCTGGAAAAAGACCACTCTCAACAAACAAAGGCGCTAAAAAAACAGCAGTCGTTCTTAATAAAGCAATTACAACGTGCGTACCTGCACGGGGAACAATCTCAAACCAAACTTCTTTTAAACTCTAATAACCCCCAGGAACTTGCTAAGGATATGCGTTTCTTTGCCTATATTAATGAAGCGCGTAGTGAAAAAATTTCCGAGGTACAAGACATTCTTAACATCATAAAAAATACCGAGAAAAAAATACTTGTTAAGAAAAATAAACTGCACGAACAGCATAAGCTTCAACAACAACAGCGCTTAGAGCTGAAAAAAGAACAAGCAGCTCGTAAACAGGTACTCGCAAAACTCAAGGCCAATATAAAAAATAACACGCAGCGTCTTGAAAAAATGCGCAAAGACCAAGCGCGCCTAGAGAAGCTTCTGAACGAATTAGAGCAAGCCATTGCCAACATCCCCCTCCCTGACGACGCCGCTCCGTTTAGCAAACAAAAAACCAAGCTTCCGTGGCCTGCGAAAGGTAAAGTCATTGGGCGCTTTGGTAGTCGAATTGCTCAGGGTAAGCTAAAGCTCAATGGCATTCATATTGAGACAAAAAACAACCAGGAAGTTCAAGCCATCCATTCTGGAAGAGTTATATTTTCTAACTGGATACGTGGCTTTGGTTTGCTCATTATTATCGATCATGGTAATAATTACATGAGTTTGTACGGTAACAATAAGAGCCTTGCAAAAGATACCGGAGACTGGGTTAGAGCAGGTGAAGTTCTCGCCTATGCAGGGCAAAGTAATGCAAAAAGTGAAACAGGGCTATACTTTGAAATTAGAAAAGACGGAAAGCCTTTAAATCCTAGCCGATGGCTACGAAAATAAATTCTTCAGGACCCACTTAATGAAATTAGTTTCTCGTTCCTTACCTTTAATGACATCACGCCGCAAACGCATCTGCACTTACAGCGCTATTCTGGCTGGGTGCTTATCTTTCAGTCAGCCCGCACTTTCCCAGCAAACTGAAAGTGCTGGTATACAAGATACTAATTTAGCTTCGGAACAAGCGACTGCCCCCTTACCTTTAAATGAGCTGCGAAAGTTTACCAATGTATTTGGCAAAATTAAGAATGCCTACGTCGAAGAAATAGATGACGCTACCCTGCTAAAATATGCGATTCGTGGCATGTTGTCAGGGCTTGACCCACACTCAGCTTATCTTGAGCCAAGCGCATTTTCAGACCTGCAAGAGAACACTTCAGGCACATTTGGCGGCTTGGGTATAGAGGTAGGTATGGAGAATGGCTTTGTAAAAGTTATTGCGCCGATTGATGATACCCCCGCTCAGAAAGCAGGCATTGAGGCTGGCGATTTAATTATCAAATTAGATGAAACACCCGTAAAAGGAATGAGTCTTGATCAAGCTGTTGACACGATGCGTGGTGAAGCGGGTGAGCCGATTACATTGACCATCGTCCGTGAAGGCGAGCGCGAGCCATTAGAAATAAAAGTCGTACGTGACATTATTCAAGTAACCAGCGTCAAAACGCTAGTACTTGATGAGCAGTACGGCTACATCCGTATCACTCAATTTCAGGCACAAACTGGTAGCGACTTCGCCAAAGGCCTTAAAAAGCTTCAAGATGAAACTGAAGAACTTGCAGGCTTAGTTATTGACTTAAGAAACAACCCTGGAGGCGTACTTCGTGCTTCAGTAGAAGTTGCCGACCAGTTGATTGAAGAAGGTCTCATCGTTTATACAAAAGGCCGTGCTAGCGAAGCCGATTTAAGCTTTAACGCGACACCTGGTGACGATGCTAATGGCATACCCATTATCGTTCTTATTGATGGAGGCTCCGCATCAGCTTCTGAAATCTTGGCCGGAGCACTTCAAGATCACAATCGGGCAGTCATAATGGGAACACAGAGCTTCGGCAAAGGCTCTGTACAGAACGTCATGGCTCTTGATGCTGAATATGGGCTTAAGCTAACAACGGCCCGCTACTATACCCCTAATGGCCGCTCGATTCAGGCGCAAGGTATCGAGCCCGATATAGAAGTTAACCGAGCCAAGTTGAGTGAAGAAAAAACCAAAGCCTTTTATCGAGAGTCTGATCTAGCCGGTCACTTAAGTAACGGCAACCAAAATAAGAATGAATCCAGCAAAGAAGAAAGCGAAGACTCAGAAGTTTCTCGTCAACAATCCATGCTGGAAAAAGACTTCCAGCTTCAGGAAGCTTTAAGTTTGCTAAAGGCTTTGGATATTCTAAAAGTTAAGCAAAAGAACTCTTCCGTCAAAACACCAGAGAGCCAAACTGAGGCTGAAAACCTAGCTGAAGAAGGCACGCCACAAGGTGAGTAACTATCTCCTCAAGCTCAGTACAGTAGTCACCTTTATCCTGACTACTGTCGTGCTTGCTTTTCCCGTTGCTGCAGAACTAAAGCAGCAACCGACCATCGCGATCGTCATTGACGATATGGGGAATCACCTGGAGAACGGCTCCCGATTAATTGACCTACCCTACCCCCTTACTTTGTCTTTTCTACCAGAAAGACGCCATACACGAGCCCTAATCGAAAGAGCTAAAGAGAATGGCAAGGAAATCATGCTCCACTCGCCCATGCAAAATAAGCTTGGGATTAAGCTCGGTAAGGGCGGTTTAACCGAAAGCATGAGTGAGATGCAAATTAAGCAAACCTTGCGAAAAAGCTTTATCTCGATTCCGCATATGGTAGGCCTGAATAACCATATGGGCAGTCAGTTGACAACTCAAAACAAGGTTATGGAGTGGGTAATGGAAACGGTTAAACAGCACCCCTTCTTTTTCTTGGATAGTCGCACCTCTGCCAACTCGGTTGCCGCCAAAATTGCCGCAGCGCACCAAATCCCTAACATAAGCCGGGATGTTTTTCTTGACCATTTTCAAACCCGAAAATTTGTTCAAGCTCAGTTTATCAAGCTAGTCGAACTAGCAAAGAAGAATGGCACAGCCATAGCAATCGCCCACCCTCACAAAGTCACAGTTGAATACTTGAGCTGGGCTCTGACAAAGCTTGACGAAAAAGGTATCAGTATCGCTTCTGCTAGCGCTATCTGGCAAATACAAAACCCTGGACAGAGCATGCAAAACATCTTTGCTGCAAGAAACAAAGTTCCTCGACTAGCACAAAGTAAATCATCCACGTCAGACACCTTAAAGCACGCAAACTACAGCCCGCAAAGAATTCCGCAAGAATATCAAGACACCCTATAAATTCTTCCTACCGATCCATAAACAGTTATTTTTCGTGATAATTAATTTAGTCGATCTTTACTGGTCAGATTTTCTATCAGGTCTATACTAAATATGCGCGGTGCCTCCGCACTTTCAAGGATTATAGCGAACACATTTCAAACCCGAGGTTTATCACCATGTCCGGCAAAAATATAGACAGCTTATTTCACGACGGCACTCTTGCTGCGATTACCTTTATGACGGCTGACGCCGCATTTGCCATCCCTCTGGAACAAGTACTTTATATTGAGAAAGACGTGAAAAGAAACCTTCAGGTAAATGAGCTTGATGAGTTTAATCACGAAGTGATTACCTTCCAGAACAACACTGTTCAGCTGTACGATTTTAATCAGCTTATTGGTTCTGAAAATCACCAGACCCTAATGAACAACCTGGTTGCCAAACTGAACGAAATGGAGCAGCAACATAGAGATTGGCTTGATGCACTAGAGTCATCACTTAAAAACAACACGCCCTTTACTAAAGCGCTTGACCCTAACAAATGCGCTTTTGGCATGTGGTACAACCAGTTCGAAACAGATATTGAAGAGCTTAAAGAAGCCCTCCTGCGCTTTGATGAACCCCATAAAAAGTTACACGGTTTAGCTGAAACCTTACTCAACTTAAATCAGACTGATCACGACGAAGCAATGAAGATTCTGAACACCGAAAGACAAACCACGCTATCAGAATTGATCCACCTGTTCCATTTAACCAAAGAGCGAGCCTTATCGAGCATCCGTCCTATCATTCTTTTTGTAGAGCGCACTGGCGGCAAAGTAACAGCCTTACGTCTTGATAATATCAACGACATCGTCACCTTTAACAAAAAAGTATTTTGTCGAGATGACTCTGCAGATGGAATCATGAGAAGTAAAAATGATGACTTTGTGGTGGAAGGCTTTCTTAGAGACGGTAACGAAGCACCATTAATGCTGATCAACTGCCAGCCTGAGAGCAAGTCTGAATCTAATCAGGTTGCATAGAATTTAAAAAGCTTTGTAGGCAGCGCCTTCCACGGCTCGCATGAGGGCTAGCACGAAATTGATCGTGCGCCTGAACCCTCTGCCTACAATAGACAACTTTCTCGCGCTTAAGACCTACAGGCGCATTTCAATACCACAATCGGCCATATGTGCCTTGGCTTCTTGAACGCTGTACTCTCCAAAATGAAAAATACTTGCTGCCAGAACAGCATCGGCGCCACCTTCCAAAACTCCATCTGCCAAGTGCTGTAAATTCCCCACACCGCCAGATGCTATAACCGGAATAGACACAGCATCGGTAATCGCCCTAGTGACGCCTAAGTCGAAGCCGTTTTTCATACCGTCCTGATCCATACTGGTTAGTAATATTTCACCAGCACCGTAATCAGCCATTTTCTTGGCCCATTCGATTGCATCCAAGCCTGTAGGCTTACGACCACCATGAGTAAAGATTTCCCATCGACCTTCTTCACCCTCTGCACTCACCTTCTTCGCATCAATTGCGACGACAATACATTGGCTGCCAAATTTCTCGGCAGCTTCACGAACAAACTCTGGGTTAAATACTGCCGCTGTATTGATCGCAACCTTATCCGCGCCGGCATTCAACATACAGCGGATATCTTCAACTTTTCGGATTCCACCACCAACCGTTAGCGGAATAAACACTTCACTCGCCATTTTTTCAACAGTATGAACCATTGTGTCACGGCCTTGGTGACTCGCTGTGATGTCCAAAAAGGTGATTTCATCAGCCCCTTGCTCATCATACTTTTTGGCAACTTCTACCGGGTCACCTGCGTCACGGATATCAACAAACTGTACGCCCTTTACAACGCGCCCTTCATCAACATCCAAACAGGGAATAATTCTTTTAGCCAAGCCCATTAACTAGCTCTCCACTTATAATTTCAATCTTCACAATAGTCTTGAGCCTCTTTAAGGCTTAAGGCTTTTTCATCCAAAGCTCGTGAAACCAATACGGTTTCGATACCCACTTCAGACTCGGAATACAATGCACGAATATCATCCATATCTGCTACCCCGCCAGTCACCCACAATGGTACGCGAGAGACTTCAGCAAGCTTAATAGCCTCGTCGAGATTAACACCCTGACAGCTCCCTATACGCCCAAGGTCTCGATAAACCAGAGCAGAAATATCAGCAGCACTTAATTGCTGCGCCCAGGTTTCGGCAGTAACTGGTGACGTTTTCTGGCAACCATGTGTACACACCTGACCCTCTAGCAGTGACAGGCTCACCGTAATGCGCTCAGGAAAGCGCTTACACATTTCAGCAATAAACGCAGGATCTTCTATAGCTTTAGTTCCTAAGGTCACTGTTCTAATACCAGACTTCAGGTAATGCTCAACTTCAGATTCACTACGAATTCCACCTTCAACATGTAAATTTAGATTTGGAAAACGCTGAGCGATCGAAACGATCATTTCTGCATGAGCCGTCCGCCCCTGAATTGCACCATCTACGTCAAACACATAAAGGTCCTGCACACCGGCATCCATCCAACGCCCGGCAAGGTCTGTCGCATCATCGGAGTAAACTTTGGTCTGATCAAGGTGATGACCAGACACATGCACACATTTAGCCTGCATTAGGTTAATTGAGGGTAGGATATTCATCGCTTGACTAGTACCTTCTATTTTCCAGACCAGTTCGCAAAATTCTTGAGTAGCTGTAAACCTGCATGCTGGCTCTTTTCAGGGTGAAACTGAACTGCAAAAATGCTATCTCGGCTAAGTGCCGCAGCGATAGACTTCCCGTATTGGGCCGAACCTGCCAAGTATTGATGATCAGCCGCTACGTAATAGCTATGGACAAAGTAAAAACGCGAGGCATCTGAGATCTTATGCCACATAGGGTGATCACCATTCTGCACCACCTGATTCCACCCCATATGCGGTACTTTCAAACGAACCTTCTCGCCCTTATCGTTCTCTTCATACAAGCTTTCGCCAAAATGCAAAACATCGCCTGGGAAGGCACCGATACAATCAACGCCTCCATTCTCCTGGCTATGTTGAAGCAAAGCTTGCATGCCAACACAAATACCCAAAAAAGGTCTGTCCTTGGAAACTTCCATGCTTAAGCTATCAAAGCCCAAACGCTTAATTTCAGCCATGCAATCGCGCATAGCGCCTACACCAGGCAAAACAACCTTATCTGATGCACGAATCGTATCCGCATCCGAAGTTACAAGGACTTTTGCATCAGGCGCTACGTGTTCAAATGCCTTCGAAACCGAATGCAAATTGCCCATACCATAATCAATAATGGCAATTGTCGTCATTTTTTCTCACTCGTAAAAAGCAACTGACCTCAAAAGAGGCCAGTATTATTTATTAACTGTCGTACAACTTGAAACCGGTTCTATAAAGAACCTTTAGTAGACGGCATTTTTCCTTCCATTCGCTCATCAAGTTCCAAAGCCATGCGAAGCGCGCGGCCAAAAGCTTTGAATACCGTTTCGATCTGATGATGAGCATTTTTACCCTTCAGATTATCGATGTGCAAAGTTACATTGGCGTGATTTACAAAACCTTGAAAAAACTCATAAAACAGCTCTGTATCGAAGCGGCCGACACTTCCTCTGGTAAAAGGAATATCGTATTCCAAGCCAGGACGGCCAGAGAAGTCGATAACAACACGCGACAATGCCTCATCTAGAGGAACATAGGCATGGCCATAACGACGAATGCCTTTCTTATCGCCCACAGCTTTAGAGAATGCCTGGCCTAGTGTAATACCCAAATCTTCAACGGTATGGTGATCGTCTATGTGCAAGTCGCCTTTACAGTGCGCATCGATATCAATCATGCCATGACGACAAATCTGATCCATCATATGCTCTAAAAAAGGCACGCCAGTATCAAATTTAGCCTCACCCGTTCCATCAAGATTCACAGAAACTTTTATCTGTGTTTCCAGAGTATTACGTTCTACTTGGGCTTTTCTCTCAGCCATTTACTTCTCCGAAAATAAAATAATAAATAGATAAATTAGATAGCCTTATTTATCCACAGCACAAAAGGTCTAAGCCAATGCGCCTTTCAGGTTGTCGATATACTCATCAACCATTGCACTAAATTCATGCTTAACAACCGGGCTAATTGCTAACTTAAGCAGGCCTGGTAAAGGCAAAGTCAATTGCGCAGAAGTCGTTAATTTCAAGTTAGTTACGCCGTCACCTTCGGTTATTTCCCACTTACCTGATACAACGCCATTACCCTCACCCTTAACAGGAGTCCAAGTAACTTCACATGCGGCTTCGTCAGCAGAATACTTACAGGCATAAACAGTCTGGATTGCATGATCACCCAAGCCTACCTTTTCCATTTCCCAA
>NZ_LWEY01001190.1:0-2422 GCF_001634935.1 Oleiphilus sp. HI0043
TACTCACTTGCCAACCTATCTGGCTGCTCATGACGACCAGGATTCACTAACCGAGCTTCGTCGAGCCTTCCATACCCTGAAAGGCAGCGGACGAATGGTTAACGCCAACATCATTGGCGAAGCCGCTTGGGCAATCGAAAATCTTCTGAACCGCATTATTGATGGTTCGGTAATGATGAATGAAAGCATTGCCGAGCTTATCCAATTAGTCGTCGATAATATTCCCAAACTAATTGAGTGCTTTGAAAAAAGACAACGCCCAGACTTTGATCTAAAGCGCGTTGAGAATCACGCTGCAGCCTTGGTTGCCGGTGATTTTGTTAAGCCTCTAGGTAGCTTACAACGATCCTCGCAAGAAACATCCGCAGCAAGTGGTGCGACAGAGGCTCCGAGCGCAGAACAAGGTACAGTTGGAATCGACGATACGCTACTCGATATATTCAGAAACGAGGCCACTTCTCATGTCGCAACTGTCCTAGAATTTGTTGATCGTGCAGCGAATGACAGTATCGATATTGATGATGATTTATCTAGAGCGCTTCATACACTCAAAGGCAGTGCAAACACAGCTAATATAAGACCGATTGCGGAGATCGCAGTACCCGTTGAACAATTTATCAAGGAAGCACGTGCTAATAACATTCAGGCTGATCAAGATATAGCCTCGATGTTATCGGATGCTATGCATTTTATTCAACAAGGCATCTCACAACTTGATAACAATCCCGATGGGCAACTTTCAGGTACGGATGAGTTTCTCTCTGGCCTTAAATCACTCCAGTCCAAAGTATTTAGCGCACAAAGTGATGAACTCCAGTCGCTTGAAGAAGCCTCACAAGATCCGCAGATTATCAATATCTTCCTCACCGAAGGTCTGGATATATTGCTGGATGCTGAAAGTATTCTTAACCAATGGGAACACAGCCCTGTATCCGTTAACGAGCTAACTAAACTTTACGGCGAAGTAAAAACACTCCACCGAGGCGCCAAGGTTGCCGGGCTTGAAAACATTGCAGAACTCTGTGAATGCCTGGAAAGCTGCTACGGCAGTATTGATATCGAAAATGATAGACCTAGCCCGGTTTTTGTTAATGATATCAAACGTGGTCACGAAGCATTGATCGATATGATGGATCAACTAGCAGCGGGTTTAACTCTAAACCTTGATAACAAGCTGCTTGCGGAATTACGCGAACATATTGCTGACCATAGCCATGTTATTGAAGATAGTCCGGTAGAAAGTCAAAGTGTATCAACTCAAGAAGATAGCTTAAACGAGAAGCTCGACCAGCTAGAGAAAGAGTTGGATGACGTATTACCTACCTACTCCGCTACCACAGATGAAGTGGAGGAAGAAGCAAGCGTTGAACTCGACGATGAAGCCATTATGGATGCCGATTTGGCTGAAATATTCCTCGAGGAAGCTAATGAGCTAGTCAATGGAATCAACCCTGCACTAGACAAACTTAAACAACAACCAGGTAATGAACACGTTATCCTGCAATTACAACGAGACATGCATACACTCAAAGGTGGTGCACGTTTGGCAGGCTTCGAAGCGGTTGGCGATTTAAGTGATATCCTTGAGAAACTATTTGAAAAACTAATCGATTACAAAGCTGATGCCTCCAGCCTGATGTTATCGCTACTTGAAGAGTCTTCGCAGGCTCTAGAAGCAATGCTTAAGTCTATCCAGGCTTTGCAACCTTGCCAGCCTCAAGATGAGCTGGTCACGAATATCACTTCAATTGTTGATGATTTGCGTGTTAACACCCCACTTGTTGAAGAAGATATCGCTCCAGAAAATGAACAGCCCTCTGAATCACAAACGACAAGTCCTAGCCAGGTCTTATTAGACTTGGATCCGGAATTAGCCGAGATATTTTTAGAAGAAGCCCAAGAAATAATCGACAGTTCTGGCGAACTATTGCACCAATGGGAATCCG
This sequence comes from Oleiphilus sp. HI0043, assembly GCF_001634935.1. Taxonomy (NCBI): domain Bacteria; kingdom Pseudomonadati; phylum Pseudomonadota; class Gammaproteobacteria; order Oceanospirillales; family Oleiphilaceae; genus Oleiphilus; species Oleiphilus sp. HI0043. The sequence continues at coordinate 1,947 of NZ_LWEY01001190.1, forward strand.
ACGTCTTTAATATCGAGGTTGTTGGCGAGCTACAGCGTGAATTGCACACCCTTAAAGGCGGTGCTCGAATGGCCGAAATCAACCCTATTGGTGATCTTGCACACGAACTGGAAACCTTATTCGAGTCTATTGTTAATAAGCAGCTTGATGCGACACAAGACATGACGGCTCTTTGCTTAAGCTGTCATGATGCCTTAGCTAATATGGTTGAAGCGGTTCAACAAGGTTCAGCTATCAATGGCGCAGATGAACTTCTCAATAAGATCAAGCAAGTCACCACTGGCTCACCAGTAGAGACTTCTGAGCCAGAAGAACTTGAAATCAAAAGCCCTGTTGAAACACCGGTTGAAGAGCCTGAAAGCATTGAAGTCAGTGCGCCTACAACCATAGATGAAGATGATCTTGAAGCAGACCTACTTCCCTTATTTATAGACGAAAGCAAGGATATTCTTTCTGCTGCTGCCGAGTATTTGGAG
>NZ_LWEY01001191.1:0-942 GCF_001634935.1 Oleiphilus sp. HI0043
CTACAAAGTCAGCATATCGAGTTACAACCTCAGGATGGTTTATTCTCTGAACCACGAATTAGCATTCCATTAGATGATGCTAAAAGCCTTTGGGGAGAGCCCCAAAGTACGGAAAATCTATGGGGCGAAAAAGCTTTGGGTTCTGGTATCGCTTTAAGTGCAGCAGCTACTGGCTTAATTAGTTGGGCGGGTTATGGAGTAATAGAGCTGATGTTTTTGCCTCCTTGCCAAGAACATGTATGGTCAATAAAAAATAAACAAGTCTTAGCTAAAAGCTGCAGTACCATTGGTACAGGGTATCAATCCAAAATAGTAAAATGGGATTGGTCCGAAAATTAAATCAGCTAACAAGTTTAGCCTGCCTCGCCCCGGAAAAGGCCCCGGGGCTGGACTCGCTATCGCTCGCCGCAGCTAAAGGCGTTAAGTAACCTATTAATTACTCTAAACTATAAAGAGGACGCTCTAATGAGATTAAAACTAATACCAATATTACTTTTTACATTTGTTCTTACAGGCTGCCCTCTAGAGGGTGATAAGGGAAAGGGAGGAAATGCAGGTATAAATTGTTGGGATTTAAACAGTGATCGAGTAAATGATGCTGATGAGGATATTAATAAAGACGGATTGTGGGATTCACATGATTGTACTAGTGCCAGTAGTTCTGCTCAAAACCAGAAAGCAGAATTAAACCATCAGCATATTTGTGAAGCTCTTGCAAACTTGGGTGAATATCCAGAAGGCTGCCCATCGGCGTTTTTCAAGGTAGTTGTCGCCTGAGCATTTAAGCTGCTTGTTTTTCCTTCTCCGGGTTCAACTTAACGTCACCCACTTTCTCCCAGTTCCGCGTAGCTTTTGACCACCTTATTTGGTTCTTTCTTTTCATCTTGCGATAAAGCTCATCCCTCTTCGATAATATTTCTTCATCCAGACCTAAGTGCCTTT
>NZ_LWEY01001192.1:0-829 GCF_001634935.1 Oleiphilus sp. HI0043
CTTTTATCTTCACCCATGCGATGTAATTCATGACCGCAGTCATCACAGCTTTTGTCTTCGTCTGCCAGGTCGTGAATGATGACGTCGCGTGGTAAGTCTTTGGGTAAAGGTTTACGAACAGGTTTCTTGCGTTCGTAGGTGATGGACTCTTTTTCGGCTTCAGTCGGTTCCGCTTCAGACTCATCTGCTAATTGCTCAAGTTCATTGAATAGCTCGCCCTGACCCGGGTAGCCTTCAGTGCTTTTACCAAATTGTTTATGCTGAGCTAAACGAAACTGCTCAGTAAGATAAGCGATAGTCTCATCTCTTTCTGCGAGAAGTTTCTTCAGTAAAATAGGGTCGTCAGGGAGTGATTCGATGTCTGTTTTCATGCGTGCATTTTAACAAAAAACACGCTAACTTGCTGTTTTTATTTATACTATTTACCTGATTTTATTACATAATATTTTGATAATCGACAGCTTGATGACCGATGACATCATAGCCTTCCAGCAACCAAGACAACTGCTGTTCATTCAATTCTAAACATGCTTCATCAATACGGCTTGGCCATTTGAATTTATCTTTTTCAAGCCGTTTATACCACAAGGCAAAGCCGGTTTTATCCCAATAAAGTATCTTCAATTTATCTTTGGCTTTGTTGCAGAAAATGAACAAGGCACCGCTCATGACGGGAAGATTTATCTCCGACTCAATGATCACAGATAAACCATTAATCGATTTTCTGAAATCGACAAACTGCCGGTGAAGATAAATGCGGGAAGGCTGAACAAACATCTTCATGATAAACCCTTTATCACTCTGACTAAAAAGTCAGGTGATATCGAAT
>NZ_LWEY01001193.1:0-627 GCF_001634935.1 Oleiphilus sp. HI0043
TATCTAAAAGAATGCTGTGCACTCAATCACAGCTACTTCAACTAAGACATCACACTCCGCTGCATGTCCCGAAAAATGGGGGTTCAGAAATGTAAACAAATGCAATAAAACAGATAGTGTTATTGTATTAGCTGAATGCAGGTAGCGGGCTATGCATATTTATCCCCTAACTACACGAAAGCGTTTCTTCAGACTAAGGCTTTTATTTAGACAATAAAAAAACCCCAGCAGGATGACCTACTGGGGTTTCTAATAGAAGCCTGACGATGACCTACTCTCACATGGGACCTCCCACACTACCATCGGCGATGCTTCGTTTCACTTCTGAGTTCGGGATGGGATCAGGTGGTTCCAAAGCTCTATGGTCGTCAGACAAAACTTCGGTTGCTGATACTTGATCAACAACACTTAATTCTGCGTCTTTAACAATAGCAAGTAATAGCTAACTTTATCTCTGCTGTCTAACGAAGACTCATATCCAATTTGCGTTACCCGTCGTTGTACGAATAATCATTCACTATAAAACCACTTGGGCGTTATATAGTTAAGCCTCACGAGCAATTAGTACTGGTTAGCTCAATACGTTACCGCACTTACACACCCAGCCTATCAACGTCATAGTCTTTA
>NZ_LWEY01001194.1:0-703 GCF_001634935.1 Oleiphilus sp. HI0043
AAATCGGCCTTGGGCAAAGCACTCGCATACAGTTTAAATCAATGGCCAAAGCTGACACGCTACTTAGAAGATGGTCATCTGAATATCGATAACAATCGTGCAGAAAGAGCAATCAAACCCTTCGTGATAGGGCGAAAAAACTGGTTATTCTCAAACACCACTAGTGGTGCCCATGCCAGCAGTGTACTTTACAGTATTGTTGAAACAGCAAAAGCGAATAACCTCGTGCCATTCGATTATCTGCATCAGATTCTTAACGTATTGAGCGAGCGTGACGATGATGACACTCTGACAGCTCTGTTGCCCTGGAATGTTAGTTTAGAAGTTAGATGACAGGTGTGCTTCGCGTGACGCTTACAAAATTACGGCCAATATTCGCTAAGTGAAGCTTCTTCTATATGCTGTATGTATAAACAGTATCAAGGAGGATGCTCATGTCACCGGCAAGGAATGTCTGGGCGAGTCAAGCACCATACTATGAACGCCATCAGCCCGAAAAGACGCTCCTCTATCAATTGGTTCAGGAACATTATCCTGTCTTTAAGTCCTCGTTGGAGGGTCAGGGACAAAGCTTGCCTCGTTACGTTCAGAGAGAGTTCGAAGATTTTCTCCAATGTGGTCGGCTGGAATATGGCTTTTTGCGTGTCCGCTGCGAGGATTGCCATCATGAACGATTGGTGGCATTTAGCTGCAAGCGCAGAGG
>NZ_LWEY01001195.1:0-329 GCF_001634935.1 Oleiphilus sp. HI0043
ATGCCAGCAGTGTACTTTACAGTATTGTTGAAACAGCAAAAGCGAATAACCTCGTGCCATTCGATTATCTGCATCAGATTCTTAACGTATTGAGCGAGCGTGACGATGATGACACTCTGACAGCTCTGTTGCCCTGGAATGTTAGTTTAGAAGTTAGATGACAGGTGTGCTTCGCGTGACGCTTACAAAATTACGGCCAATATTCGCTAAGTGAAGCTTCTTCTATATGCTGTATGTATAAACAGTATCAAGGAGGATGCTCATGTCACCGGCAAGGAATGTCTGGGCGAGTCAAGCACCATACTATGAACGCCATCAGCCCGAAAAGA
>NZ_LWEY01001196.1:0-554 GCF_001634935.1 Oleiphilus sp. HI0043
CTACTGACACTGATGGTAATGGTCGTATCTCTGCTGCTGAAGCTTCTGATGCTGTGACTGGTTCTACTGGTTACGGTGATGCGAACTCAAAAATCCACATGGATAGCTACTTCAACATCACTGATTTAGATGTTTACATCGATATCGCTGGTGTTCAGATCAACGATCTGAAAATCCACAACCATCGTGGTGACACTTCTGGTCTAGACGGATTGAATGCATTCGGTTTCGCTCACTCAATGCGTGACATCTACGCTGTTAAAGACGCAGTTCTTGATCTAGGTTCTGTTGCTTTGGCACCAGGCCGCCTTGTCCCTGCCGTTATTTCCCCTTTTAACCCAGAAGGTTATGTTGATGGTATCGCTATCCCCCTGTGTCAGGATAGTTGTCGCCTCTGTTAATTTTTAATAATTGAATAGGAGGCGGTAAGAGAATATGAGTGAAGCATTATTCAAAAGAGTTTAAAGAAGCCATTGTTAAGAAGTGGCTTGAAAGTGGGTTATCATTAAGAACGTTTTCAGCCCAGGAAAACATAAACCTATCCACCTTGTATT
>NZ_LWEY01001197.1:0-839 GCF_001634935.1 Oleiphilus sp. HI0043
TGGTGCCCATGCCAGCAGTGTACTTTACAGTATTGTTGAAACGGCAAAGGCAAATGACCTTGTGCCATTCGATTATCTTCATTATCTATTGAAAGCACTTAGTAAAAGAGATCAGCAAGCAGAAATGGAAGATCTGCTGCCATGGAATGTCATACTAAATCATTAGATTCTTGGATATGTGCGCTTCGCCTTACGTTTACATCCGTTTTGCATTATTTGGACAAAACAGCGTACAAGAGAGTGAGCTAAAAGATCATACCCAATGTCGTCTTGGGAAGTATCTAATGTCAGATAAGGGCCAGTCGCTAAGTTCCAAAAAACGCTTCAAAGACCTATATGAAGATGTTCATCCGAAAGTACACGCGAAGGGTATAGAGATCTATAAGCTTGCACGAGCAGGCGCTGAACCATTATCTCTACAGGGAGCTGTTGAAGAACTTATTGGCTTATCAGATAGCGTATTGAATATTCTTGATGATTTTATCCAGCACCGTTAAAAATCCTTAGACTTTACAATATTACCTCTGTTTATGACCTAGGAAAACAACTCCACTAACATGAGGTCCGCTCTGTGAAGAAGATAGACGGTAGTGTTCAAAAAGGTAGCGCTTTGTGCTCAGGCTGTGTGAAAACTCGTATTTCAAATAGATCTAGCTTTATTTCGTTCACAACAAACAGCACAGGGCTACAGTCATGTATCTGGCGCCGATGTTTGATTTTTGTGATTACCAGCCTTTTTAGAATAGTCCGCTCATACAAGCCAAATAGCGCCTCAACAGGAAGCTGCAATCAGATTAAGCCTAGGATGCATTGGTCATCAAAGCTTTGATTAAGCCGCT
>NZ_LWEY01001198.1:0-300 GCF_001634935.1 Oleiphilus sp. HI0043
GTCCACTTGGCATCCCCAAGCCAATGCTAATGCCCGTTACCACAATTTTTACCACGGCGATGCAGCACAGTAGAAGCAAACCAAACTCGCCCAAAAGCGTTTGGTTTACAGTGTCATAGCCTACCCCCATTATCTCGGGCACAAATGCTGCCGCAACGGCGGTTAAGGCACCGGCAGCGGAGATCCGATAGAAAATATTGCTAGTGCTATTACGCAAGGTGAGCTTGATCAAGCCAACAAAGCAGGCTGAAACAATACCAATACCTATGCCACAGATAATGATATAGGGAATTTCCATCA
>NZ_LWEY01001199.1:0-776 GCF_001634935.1 Oleiphilus sp. HI0043
CGTTGGTGGTGTGTTCCTAGGGAATCCGGTAAAGTCGCCATCTACGGTGTTTTTGTCTCTGGGCAAGCACTTTGGTTTTAACGTGGTGTTTGGTGTAGTTGGTCGTTCTAATACATCTAACCAGTTCATCAAACATCACTCCGGCCACAAAAACACGTGGCCTGCGTTGGACGCACGATAGAGCCGTGCGCCGTTTATAAAAGCGTTAAATGTTTTTTGCCTTTAGGTTTAAGGCTCAATATTCGGCAGGGAATGCTCAGTTCTTATTAAGCATTCCTCCGTTTAAATTTTTAGGGTAGGTGGCACGGTTTCCAACTGTTCCGCTCCGCTGTTTAAGCTTCTCAGGCACATTTGAATTTGTAGAGGCTTCGTCGGTGGCGTGTTCCTAGGGAGTCCGGTAAAGTTTTCATCTTAATTATTCTAGCCACAGGTCAAGAACTCAGGTTCCGCCTTCGGCTACACAACGTGGTGTTGTTCTAGTTGGGTGTTCTAAAACATCTAACCAGTTCATCAAACATCACTCCGGCCACAAAGAGACGTGGCCTGCGTTGGACGCACGATAAAGCCGTGCGCCGTTTATAAAAGCGTTAAATTTTTTTGGCTCTAAAGGTATAGAGCTCAATATTCGGCAAGGAGTGCTCAGTTCTTATTAAGCATTCCTTCGTTTAAAGTTCTAGGGTGTGTGGCACGGTTTCCCACTGTTCCGCTCCACTGTTTAAGTTTCTCAGGCACTTTTTAATTTGCTGAGATTTCGTCGGTGGTGTGTTCCTATGGAA
>NZ_LWEY01001200.1:0-32973 GCF_001634935.1 Oleiphilus sp. HI0043
GGCGTGGGGGGGTTATGTGCGGTCAAGATGCGGTGGATAAGATTAATGCCGGGGCAAGCCTGGTACAGATCTATACAGGTTTCATTTATAAGGGGCCTGCTTTAATAAGAGATGCTGCCTTAGCGATTAAGTCGATGCGTTAAGCATAAAAAAAGGCCCTGATGTGGGCCTTTTCAATTTCAATTTTTGCTATGTTGTGATCCCGGGGAGTTTGTGAATACCGGATACTCCAACTAGACCGTCCCAGTTGTCGCCTCTACCTTCACGCCAGCCACTTAGCCAGTTTTGCTTTGCGGTGGTAGTAGAATTAGGGCAGAGAGATTTTGATTTTCCTGTAATGCCTGCTTGATAACCTTTTTTAAATGCTCTTTGATCAATATCACGCTTTTGTCTTTTCATTCGTTATGAACCTCATGAACATGCTTTAAACATTGTTATTTATAAGTAGCGCAGCAACGTTGTACCCGAAGGGGTTACGAAGCTTAAAGGTAATTCAACTCCTATTGAGTGCAAATGAATTGTTATAGTGTTTTGCCGGCGGCAATAAGCTTTGCTTGTCTTTACTGGGCCGGACTTTTAGTTAAGCTAAATTTCTGTCTAAAGTACATGACTAATTCTTTCTATAAAACACTATTTATATATAGCTTTAGTATAAGCTTCCGTAATAGCTTGTTTTATAGGGTGTAACGTGTTCGAATGCGCGATTATTTCTTAATTTCAGTTTGTATTAATTTGGTAACACATGCGAAATAACGACTCATATAATGTTTTTATAACGTGCCCCCGAGGGCTAAATTACGTTCTTGAGCAAGAACTCAATAGTTTTGGAGTCGAGCAGACAAAGTCAACGCCTGCTGGCGTGAGTGCCGAATTAGATAAATCTTTGTTGTATCGTGTATTACTTTGGTCGCGAGTTGCAAATCGGGTTTTACTTGAGCTTTGTTCACATAAAGCGGAAACGGCTGATCAAATTTATGACGCAGCTTATTCTATAGACTGGAGTCGATATTTCGATTGTACGGCTAGTTTTGCGGTCGATTTCTCTGGGCAAAATGAACATGTCAACAACACTACCTTTGGTGCTTTGCGAGTAAAAGATGCAATTGTTGATAAGTTTCGTGACCTTGTTGGGGACCGGCCCTCAGTTAGTCGAGCCGAGCCTGATATCCGTATATCAGCCAGGTTGGCAAAAGGGAAAATTAACGTAAGCCTCGACTTGTCAGGTGAAAGTCTCCACAAACGCGGCTATCGTTCTGTTACCGGTGCTGCGCCACTCAAAGAAAACCTTGCCGCCGGATTGCTTTTGCTGAGTGGCTGGCCTAAGCGTTACAACGACAGCGCTAGTTTTATTGATCCAATGTGTGGCTCTGGCACTTTGCTTATTGAAGCGGCAATGCTTGCTACCAATAAAGCGCCAGGACTTGCTCGCGAGCGCTGGGGGTTTGAGTGTTGGAAAGGTCATGATGAGCGATTATGGAGTGCGCTTCGTCAGGCTGCTTTAGATTCATTCGAAAAAGGCTTAGGTTCATATCAGGGGCGTATTACTGGTTTTGATCAGGATTCTAGAGTTGTGGCGAAAGCTTGGGATAATGTTAGAAAGGCAGGCTTTGATAAGATTATTCATGTGGAGAAACGCTCACTAGAAGATTTTACCCTTGCTGAACATGATCAGGCGGGGTTGTTGCTAACGAACCCTCCTTATGGAGAGCGCTTGGGCGAGATTAACCTCCTTAAAACGCTGTATGGTGTGTTGGGTGAGCTATTTGAGCGAGACTTGCTTGGATGGAGTGCCGGCGTATTTACAGGAAATGCAGATTTAGGTAAGGCCATATGCTGGCGTTCATATAAACAGTATAAACTCTTTAATGGCGCTATCGAAAGTCAACTCATCTTATTTAGTCTTGATAAGGATAATCGCTACAAAGATGCTGCGAGCTCCTCTAAATTAGAACATTCATCTAGCAACTGGAAGATATCGAATCCACAGCGTGCTGAAATGTTCGCTAACCGCCTTAAGAAGAATTTTAAGACCCTCGGTAAGTGGGCTAAGAAAAATGAGATTAGCTGCTATCGCTTGTACGATGCTGATATGCCGGAATTTGCGCTCGCAGTCGATATGTACCAAAGCATTGATCAAACTACATGGCTTCATGTCCAGGAATATCAAGCGCCAAAGTCTATTGATGAGAAAGCTAGCCGAGAAAGGCTAAGAGAGGGGCTTAAGGTATTAAGCGAGTTTAGTTTTAATGGTGCAACGATACCGACGAAGCGAATTGCTTTAAAAGTTCGTTCGATACAAAAAGGTACTAAACAGTACGAAAAAGAAGCATCTCAAAAAGACTTTTTTACAGTAAGTGAGAGTGGTGCGCGATTCAAGGTAAACCTAAAGGACTACTTGGATACCGGGTTGTTTCTCGATCATCGTCCCATTAGAAAGTGGGTCTATGATAATGCCAGAGATAAACGCTTTTTAAATTTATTTTGTTATACAGGTGCGGTGAGTGTTTATGCCGCACTTGGTGGTGCGAAATCAACCTTGAGCGTTGATATGTCAAAGACCTACTTGAATTGGTTCGAGGGAAATCTGGCGCTCAATAGGCTAGCGCTTCGTGACAATAAAGTAGTTCAGGCAGATTGTATTGAGTGGCTAAAGTCACAACAGGAACAAAAAGCCAGTTTTGATCTGATTTTTCTAGATCCACCGAGCTTCTCTAATTCTAAACGAATGCAGGGGGTGCTGGATATTCAGCGTGATCATGTCGTACTCATAGAGCAGTGTATGAGCTTGCTGTCTGAAAAGGGGGTGCTGGTTTTCTCGAATAACCTGCGAAGGTTTAAGCTTGATCCAGGCTTGAGCGCAAACTATAAGGTCACAGACTTTACCAAAATGTCAGTGGATAAAGATTTTGAGCGCAATAGTCATATTCACCAATGCTGGAAAATAGAGCGCGGCTAGGAAATTTGCTTAGTCGGTTTGAGTAGTGGGCTTATCCTTAGAATTCAAACTTTAGGTAGGTACTGTACTGATCTATTTCGATATTCGTATCAGTGTCCTTGAGCAAACGACCGTATTCAAAGGATAAATACCACTGATCACTCAGCTTATAGTCTCCTCCGATAATCCAGCTTAAACTGAAGTTCGTTTTAAATAAATGTGACTCGGCCACGAATGGGCTGGGTTGAACCGCTGATTCCGCGTTAGAAATAGCACTTTCCGAGACGGTTCTAATAACTTCATGACGCGTTACATCTGCTCGGTAGTAAGATAGTCCAAGTAGTGCGTAAGCATTAAAATAATCTGTAATCTCTTGCTCGGCTCCCATATATGTCGCAATCCAATGATCTAGGTTGACATCCTTTGCTCCTTTAAGCGTGTCTTCTTTGATTCCCTTGCCGTAACGAAACTCTGCTTTGAAAGTGTCATCTAGGTAGCTACCATAAATAACGCTAAGGCCGTAGGTTTGTGCAGTAAGGCCGCTGAATGATAAAACCGGAGAGCCTTCAGTTCTATCTTCGTAAGATACGCTGTCAGAGAGGACGAGATTAAGGTTGAGCCTGTTGAATTCGTTCAAAGAAAGACCGACAGATAAGTAGTTTCTTTCGGACTTAGGGCCAGGGTTGCTAAAAAAACCGTTATCATCGTTGGCTTGAGTCAAAGTAGAAATAGATAGCAGAATTGAAACTAGGGCGAGTGCGAAGCGTTTGCAAACCATGTTGCTGGGCATCCTTAATTTTAGTTGATCCATTTGTAGATCCGGTTTTGCTACGGTTGATAGCTTGCATTGAGGTATTGAATTACGGAATGCAATATGGTGCCACGATATTACCAAATGTGCTTCGATACGATTCACAATTTATTGAAGTAAAACATAATATTGGGTTTGCTGAGCGTTGTTGTGAATTGAACCTGAGAAATTCTAGATGCTAAGTTAGGATTTCTTTGCTTAGGTGAAGCAGTGCGCGAACATTGTCTTCAATTGAGTCAATATCAAGCTGGTTCTCGATAGCCAGGTCATTTCGTTTCGCTAGCAGCGTTTCTAGTGGGTGAGAGCTAAAGAGCTGGGTGATTGAAGCTATTTCAAAGCCTAGTTCGTTATTATAAGTCTCGAATAGCAGTTCTAATAAGGCTTCATCTTCATCTAGGCCATCAATAAAAACTGTTTGGCCATCCAAGTCCTGGTTTAGTTCTCGAATTACGTCAGGCCCGGAAACACCTTGATCAAAAAGAAATTGAAGATCTACGGTGCTGTCGGTATTGTCCCAAGGGTCCCATTCGTCATCAGGGATAATAAGTACAGACTTGATTTGGCCGTTGGCTAGTGACCAGGTAATTGCAGTTGGAAAACCGCCTTCATCTGGTGTGCTGTATTCAATATCGATAAAAGAAGGGAATTCCATATTAGATAGATAAGACCATGCTTGTTAAAAGCCTGAATTTTCTATTGTTCAGTGTCGTGAGTCAAAAGAAATATTTGAATATACGCTATCTGATTTGATTTTTTGTCTACACTTAGGAGTATTAAATTTAGGAACAGTGAAGTAAGTGTTTTATGAGTGAGTTGCAAAGACAAATTCAGCTAGCCAAATACTATCGCAATCTGCGCTTTTTGGTTGTCGATGATTTCGAAAACTTTCGTCTTTCAATACGCCAAATGATCAGAGCGTTTGGGGTTGAGAGTATCGAGGTAACGGGGAATGGTGAAGACGCCGTTGCTCGTTGTGAGCATGAAGAGTTTGATATTATTTTGTGCGACTATAACCTAGGCCCCGGAAAGAGCGGGCAACAGGTTCTGGAAGAACTTCGTCACAATAAAATTCTTAAGCATACAGGCATATTCATACTCATCACGGCAGAAACTTCTAAAGATATGGTCATGGGAGCGCTTGAATACTTGCCTGATGGCTACATCACAAAGCCTATTACAAAAGCCGTTTTACAAAAACGTTTGGATGCAATGATCGAGCAGCGTGAGGTATTGAAACCTATTAATGAGGCGATTGATGCTGAAAACCTCCCCAAAGCGATCGAACTAATCAATAAAGAGGTTCGCTACGAAACTAAATATATCACCTGGTGTATGCGCAAGCTTGCTAGTCTTTATTTTCAGATGGGTGAGAACGAACGCGCAGCGAAGATATATCGTGACGTGTTATCGACACGTGATATTGGTTGGGCAAGGCTTGGTTTAAGCAAGGTGCAAGTTGCTTTGGGTGACTATGAAGGCGCTATCAAGGGGCTTCAAGGCTTATTAGCAGGTAACCCGAACTTAATTGAAGCCTATGATACCTTGGCCGAAGCGCAACTAAAGCATGGGAAGGCCCGCGATGCGCAAAAAACTTTGGCAAAGGCTGTTGATATTTCACCGCATGCTATTCTGCGTCAGCAGAAACTTGCTGAAGTTTGCTCTAAAAATAAAGATGTTGAAGGCGCTGCGGATGCTTTTTGTCAAAGTGTAAAGTTGGGGCACAATTCTGTACACGAGTCTTCTGAAAATTATTTAAGTTTAGGTCGCTGCCTTTCTGATTTGGCTGAAGGTGATACGTCGGATAATGGTAAAAAACAGGCAAAAGAAGCTGTTCATATTCTAGGGCGTGCTAGTAAGAAATTTAAGGATGATGTCAATGTTCAGGCTAGTGCATTATTGATCGAGGCCCGTGTTCACAAAGGGCAGGGTGATGACAAAAAGTCTCAGGCTGCACTGGATAAAGCCCAGGAAACAATGGATGTATCGAGCGCCTCAGCTGAAACAACCTTGGAGTTTGCTAAAACACTCTACAGTATGGGAGACGAGACCGAAGCCGAGAAGGTATTAAGTGATTTGGCAGAGCGTCACTCGGACGACAAGGGTGTCATGAACAATATTGAAGAGTTGCTTGATGAGCCTGTTAGCCTTCAGAAAAGGGTTAAAGCTAGAAAGCTTAACAAGAGTGGTATTACTGCATTTGAAGAGGGTGATCTGGACGAAGCGATTCGCGTTTTTGATGAGGCGCTTCAGGTTACGCCAAAACACCCAGCCCTTAACCTTAATACCGTCCAGGTAATGCTAAAACAAATTCGACAGCAAGGTGGCAACCCTCAGCTCAAAGCAAAGTGTGAGCAATGCTTGGACAATGTTAAGCATATTCCTGCTCAGCATAGGCAATACAAACGCTTCCAAAGTTTACAAACGAAGGTTAAGGCACTGTCCTAGTCGTAGGTAACAGTGGGTATCGCAAGTCCTGGCTTCAATTGTATGGGAATAATCTGTTGCAACGTGTAATTTCCACTTGAGCCTGACTCATTTGCTCGCTATTATTCCTGCGCCTATTTTTCCGCCCTTAGCTCAGCTGGATAGAGCGTCCCCCTCCTAAGGGGAAGGTCTCAGGTTCGAATCCTGAAGGGCGGGCCATTCTTGTTTATATCTCCATATTGCTCTTAAAACTCAGAGCTATGTTATTAAAGTGTAAAACCACGCGTGTTTAGGTTTGTGGCTTTGGCAATCCACAGATTATGGTCTACCTTTGTAATCATGTGGATAAAGTCCTTTATCATTTATATTTCTTTGATTGCAGTTTTCCAACTGTCGCTCGCCCGTACCTGTTATGCTGATGACTCAGGCGGTCATGTCAGTGAATCAGCGAACGCGCAGTCTGTTATCACTCATCTCTCCACGCTAACCGACACTTTAAGCTTAAATGAGTTGCGCGCTATTTTTAGTCTGAGAGCTAGAGCTTGGCCCGATGGAACAAAGATTACAGTGGTGGTTTTCCAAGATACCAACCCGGTTCATCGATCATTTTTGATGAATACCTTAAAAATGCTCCCGCATCAACTTAGGCGTCAATGGGACCGGTACATATACTCAGGTATAGGTCAGGGACCTGTTGTCGTTCAATCCGTCGAAGATATGCTAGCGACAATTAATAATACACCCGGGGCAATTGGTTATGTTGAAGGAGGCATGTCGAATGAGCATTTTACTACGGTCAGTATTCGCTAAGGCCGTTTTAGCGGTTGTGCTGGGTGGAACTTCTTTAGTTTCTTTCGCTACGGAAGCTAAGAAATATCTAGTGGATCATATCAATTGGCACGGTTTTGTTAGTCAAAGCTTTGTTTTAACCGATGAAAATGATTTTTTGGGTTCTAGTTCTGATGGTAGCTTTAAATACAATAGTGTTGGTTTAAACGGGTCTTGGAAGGCGACGAACTCTTTACAGTTTTCCATGCAGGGTCTTTACAAACAGATTGGTAACGGCGAGCCAAAAGGTACTAGACTTGATTTTGCGATACTTGATTGGCGGCTTTTTGATGATTTTGAATATGGTTTAGGTTTAAGAGCAGGGCGTTTAAAGAATCCGTTTGGCTTCTTTAACGAAACTAGAGATGTTGCAGTAACACGTCCTAGTTTACTGTTGCCTGAGTCTATTTATATTGATTACTTGCAAGAGATATTACATTCATCAGATAGTATAGGGCTTTATGGGCACCGGGAATTCCAGAGCGGTACGTTGTCGTTTAGTACTGCTTTTGGTGAGCCGATTTTTAATAGTCATAGTGTTGAGTCAATCTTAAGTACGAAAACCTCTGGTAGCTTCGATAATGAGCGCGCTAGCTTTACGAGGCTGTCTTTTGAACCCGGTTCTGGTGCGTGGCGCACTGCGCTTTCTTATGTTCAATTAGATGCTGATTTTACACCGGGAGCAGGGGAAACGTTTCAAGATCTTACTGTCACCCCTCCACTGTTTGAGGGTGAGCTTGGCCTAAAAGCATTGATGCTTTCTTTTGAACTCAGTATTGATAAATGGCGCTTCACAACTGAAATCCAACGACGAGATATCGAAGTAGATAACATTTTTGCTGGCAATAAAAATGTGGAAAAGTTTATTGGTTATTACGTTCAGGTAGATTATCAACTATCACCTAATATGCAGGTATATGTGCGCCAGGACGAAGCTTATCGGTTTAAAGACGACAAAGATGGCTCGGACTATGAAGCCGGTGACCCAATCAATAGGTATGCGCGTAATGCTTTTGCTAAAGACTCCACTATTGGCATTAGTTATGCTCCTTCGTTCGAATGGATGTTTTCAATCGAGTTTCACGCTGTAAATGGTACATTTTGGTTGCCTGACTTAGAAAATCCAGATATGGAAAAACAACGTAAGCACTGGAATATGTTTTTAGCTCAGGTGGCGTATCGTTTCTAATGCAAGACACAAAAAAACAGCTTTTTGTTAGTTTATATTGGAAGTCCGCAGTTGGCCTAGCTGCGATCTTTCTATCGTTTATCTCATTTTTTACATACTTCAATGTAGCGCAAATGCAATCCTTGCAAGCGCATAATAGAAGTGTGAACCAGCAGCAATATATTATTGAATATAACGGTTTGCTCAAGAAGAGCTCATTGCAGCTAATTAATATAATTGATGGTCTACCAAATTTAACGTCAGAAGGTCCGTATATTGAGGACAAGCTCGATTCGCACTGGCTGTCTTTACAGATAACTTGGGCCCTAGAGAGCGCAACCTTACTTAATGCAAAAGGCGAAGTGATTGGGCAGTGGGGTGATCAACGCATTCGTCCAAACTCCGACGTTATTGAGCGTACCTTGACGAGTCGCACTCCGTCCGAAGAAATGATCTGTTTTGAATTTTGTCAGTTAGCTGTACTGTCTCCGATTCTAGATATTAATGGTGATATTAAACTTATTCAGCTGAGCGTATCACTAGCAGATATGATGCTAGATTTTAATAGAATCACCGGATCTGATATCGGGATACTCACGCCGGTTAATAATAACTCTGAAGCATCAGTACAGTTTGGCAAGACCGGATTGGCTTTCTCTTCTTTGACGAATAAGCCTTTACTACAGCCAATTCTTCAGCAACATGCTATTCAAAGTCGATGGAGGCGTGACTTTGTCGAAGCTGAAGGGCAGTTAATCAACATTATTGATTTACCAGGTTCTCAGTTTGAGCTTATGTTCGTCTCTAACTCTGAATTGGTTGGTAGTAATGCGCTAATTGCATTTATATCTGATACAACCCAAGCCAGAGAGCAAATAGAGTATGCTCGGCACACGCACGTTATAACTGGCTTAGTTGCGATTATTGTTTCAATGCTGTTGATATTCCTCGTTTTGTGGCGGCCGATTCGTTCTCTGCAGCGGCAAGCCAAGGCGCTTCCTTTATTGCCTCAAGGACGATATAAAGAAGCAAAAGACAAGCTTAAGCGCATGGCGAGCAACCGTATTTTTGCTGATGAAATTAGCCAGCTACAAACTACTTCTTTGCAGGTAACCTCTCAGTTAGAGGCCTATCACCAGAAACTGAGTGATAATACCGAAGAGCTTCACCAAATGGCTCACTTCGATGCTTTGACTGGTTTAGCGAACCGGCCCTATTTGATAGAACTGGTTGATAAGAAGTTAGCTAGCCAAGATGAAACTGAGCGAAAGTTTGCGTTTCTCTACCTTGACCTTGATAACTTCAAACACATTAATGATGCCCTAGGGCACCTGGTTGGTGATAACTTATTGTCTGTGGTTGCCGACCGACTTAAAAGTTGTGTTTCTGATATTGATATTGCAGCGCGTACCGGTGGCGATGAATTTTGCCTTGTGCTTAGTGGTGTTCACAGTGAAAAGAAGGTTGTTGAGCTTGCAAGAAAGGTGCTGAGAGTGCTGGAAGAGCCCGTTGCGATTGAGGGAAGGCGCCTTTCTGTATCATCGAGTATTGGCATCACATTGTCGCTTTTGGATGGTGTATCCGCTGCAACCTTGTTGCAAAATGCCGATCTAGCGATGTATCAAGCCAAAGCCTCAGGTAAGAATAGCTACCATATCTTCAATCACCAGCTCCATAAAGATGCTGACTCGCGTATGGCCTTGGAGGAAGAGTTGCGCCATGCTGTCGAACGGGAAGAGTTTGTATTGCACTATCAACCGCAAATGGATTTGAGTACCGGAAAGCTGATTGGTTGCGAAGCTCTATTAAGGTGGCAGCATCCTAAGCGCGGTCTGTTATCGCCATTTTTCTTTATCGATATGGTAGAGAATAACGGTCTGATTATTCCCATTGGTAAGTGGATTATTCATGAAGCTTGCCGCCAGTGTGCCGATTGGCAGCAGCGCGGACTATGTGATGTTAAAATGTCGATCAACTTGTCAGCTCGCCAGTTTAGTGATCCTGACTTACTTAACGATATTACTCAGGCAATTTCTTTGCACCGTGTTAACCCCGAGAACCTAGAGTTTGAGGTGACTGAGTCCTTGTTAGCGACCGATATTAAGCATGCGATTTCCTTATTGAAAGAGTTGCAGTCTTTGGGACTAACCATTGCAATTGATGACTTTGGTACGGGATATTCTTCTCTTAACTATCTTAAGCAGCTCCCTCTGGATAAACTCAAGGTCGACCGTGCATTTATTATGGACTTACCCAACGATAATGATGACAAGCAGATCACGGCGGCAATTGTTGCTATGGCACATACTTTGAACTTGAAGGTGGTGGCTGAAGGTGTGGAAACAGTTGAGCAGATGGCTTTCTTGCAAGAGTTGGGTTGTGAGATTGGGCAGGGATATCTATTTGACAAGCCCTTGAGTGCTGATGAGTTCTTCTCGTCCCCGCTTAAGTCTGTCGGGTTTAAGCCAAATAACTAAGATAGGCTTTGATTTCCAGGATATTTCAAAGCGGGGCGTAAGCCCCGCTCATGGTTCAAGGTCTAGAACAGATCTTCGATCGATAAATAGCGTTCGCCAGTATCATAACTGAAAATCACGATGCGGCTGCCAGGAGTAAATTCAGCTTCCTTCTTTTTAACTGCGGCTAAGGTAGCGCCAGAAGAAATACCTACAAAAATCCCTTCCTGCTTTGCACACTCACGTGCCATGTCGAAAGAGTCTTTTTCAGATACTTGAATTGTTCCTGTCAGTATCTCAGTGTTCATGATGTCAGGAATAAAGCCAGCGCCGATACCTTGAAGGCGATGCAGTCCTTTTTCGCAACCACTGATCACTGCGGACTTTTCGGGTTCAACTGCGTAGGATTGTATAGAAGGGAAGGCTTTACGAAGTTCCTCTGTACAGCCAGTGATATGACCGCCAGTGCCAACACCGGTAATCAGATAATCAAGACCATCGGGGAAATCGGAAATAATCTCTTGCGCAGTAGTACGGCGATGGATCGCAACATTTTCAGCATTGGTAAATTGTTGTGGCATCCAGTGATTACTGCCTTTTGTAACTAGTTCGGCAGCTGTTTCAATTGCACCGCCCATGCCTTTTTCTTTTGGTGTTAGTACGAGCTCGGCACCCAGAGCTGTCATGTACTTTCGACGTTCTATAGACATTGACTCCGGCATAACTAGAATCAGCTTATAGCCTTTTACCGCAGCTGCTTGAGCCAGACCGATGCCGGTGTTTCCTGATGTCGGTTCAACAATAACGGTATCTTTGTTGATCTGGTCTGACTTCTCGGCGGCCTCGATCATAGCGAGGCCAATACGGTCTTTAATGCTGCCGCCGGGATTAAAGCGTTCGACCTTCATCCATACTTCGATATCGTCTCGGAAAAGCTTGTTGATTCGTACGTGCGGCGTGTTGCCGATGGTTTCAAGAATGTTGTTATATTTCATTTGAATATTCCCTTTGAGTGGCATTCAGTCATTACAATATACTTGGTTACTGACTTAGCTTACTATTCGAATCAGCTCTCAATACGCAGAGCTTGGAGAGGCACCGGTTGCTGCAAGCAGTATTGGGCTTAGCGAGTTGTTTTGCATGATGAGAGAGTGAAATGCGCATAGCTAAAAATCGTCAGAAATGAGGTCGCCAATAGGGTAAACTATCGGCCATAAAAACGATACACTTAGGCGCTAAATAGTAGGCACCATAATTTACTGTACTTGCTCCAAAATTCAATAAAACTTATTTTCAGTATATAGACTAATAAAGGAAACAAAGCGAATGAGTGTAGCAAGGCTTGCACCGACTCAATCAAAGGTAGAAACGGATGATGGTTTACTGCTGAACTTCTACTACTGGCCTAATCAAAATGCTAAAGCTGCGATTGTTATTTCGCATGGCTGGAGTGAACATGCGGGGCGTTATCAGTGCATTGCTGAGTGGTTTGTTTCCCAGGGATACGCAGTCTATGCGCTAGATCATCGAGGGCATGGTCAGTCTGAAGGTAAGCGCGGGCATGTAAGGCGTTGGAGTGACTACGCGCAAGACTTGGAAACACTGCGTTCTACAGTCATGGAAGAAAAGCAATATTTACTTGGTCATTCGATGGGTGGAATGATTAGTTTGCACCACTTGTTAGAGTATCCTGGCCGATTCAGTGGTGTAGCCTTAAGTGGGCCAGCGGCTGATGTTTCAATTGCTGTCCCGTGGTTTACGCGTGTTATTGGCAATACAATGAGTTTCTTTCTACCTAGACTCAGTCTTGCTCATCCCATAGAAGCAAGTGTGGTGTGTTCTGATCCCGAGGTTGTTGCCGCTTATGCCACAGACCCATTTAATCACGGTAAGGTTAGTGCACGTTGGTTTACAGAGTATTTATCGGCAGTTACTAAGCTACGCAAGCAGGCTTCGCAAATCAAAACGCCCATCGCTATATGGCACGGAGAAGGCGATGAACTCGTTGAGCCCTGGGTGAGTGAACACTTATTTGATCGTTTAGAGATGACTAATAAGCAAAGAAAAATCGTTCCAAAGGCGTTGCATGAGATTTTATTAGAGCCAAGCTGGCCGGAAACTGCGAAAGAAATGAAAAATTGGTTGGAGCGGTTTTAGCTTAGCGGTAGAATGGCGCGCTTTATTAAGTGTGTTATTTCGCTTTTTTCAGTTTTAAGGAATGTGAGTCAATAGATGTTGGAAGTAAACCCGCTAGTGCAGCAAATAAAAGATATGTCTGAGCGTGTGCAAACGCTTAGGGGGTATCTTTGACTTTGATGTAAAAAAAGAGCGACTTGTAGAAGTTGAACGTGAATTAGAATTGCCTAGTGTCTGGGATGATCCGGACAACGCGCAAGCGCTTGGCAAAGAACGCTCTAATCTAGAAGCTGTTGTAGCAACCATAGAAAATCTCGACGTTGGTCTGGTGGACGCTCAGGAGCTGCTGGATATGGCTGTGGAAGAGCAAGATGAAGAAACGGTTTCTGCTGTTGAAGATGAGCTTGGCACGCTAAGTGAAAAGCTTGAAACGCTAGAGTTTCGAAGAATGTTTTCTGGCGAGATGGATGAAAACAACGCATATCTCGATATTCAGTCTGGCTCAGGTGGTACCGAGGCTCAAGATTGGGCCAGCATGTTATTGCGTATGTTCTTACGGTGGGGGGAGAAGAAAGGTTTCAAGACTGAAATCATTGAACTCTCCGACGGTGAAGTTGCCGGCATCAAAAGTGCGACAATCCAATTTACCGGTGAATATGCATTTGGTTGGTTACGTACAGAGACAGGTGTCCATCGCTTGGTAAGAAAATCTCCTTTTGATTCAGGCAGCCGTCGCCATACTTCTTTTGCATCGGTGTTTGTATCACCGGAAATTGATGATAACGTCGATATTGAAATTAACCCGGCAGACCTGCGTATTGATACGTATCGCTCTAGTGGTGCGGGCGGCCAGCACGTTAATACAACCGATTCAGCAATACGTATTACTCATGAGCCAAGCGGTATTGTGGTCCAATGCCAGAACCAACGTTCACAGCATCAAAACAAAGATAAGGCTATGCAGCAGCTTCGAGCAAAGTTATATGAGCTAGAGATGATGAAGCGTAGCGAAGCGGCACAAGCATTGGAAGATACTAAGTCAGATATTGGTTGGGGAAGTCAAATCCGCTCCTATGTACTGGACTCTTCGCGGATCAAAGATCTGCGAACCAATGTTGAGACCAGTAACTGCAATAATGTCTTAGATGGCGACCTGGATCAGTTTATCGAAGCCAGTCTTAAGCAAGGCCTTTAATTTTTAGTTTGCTGCTATCGTCTTTGGTGGCAGCAATGGATAAGTAATTGGAAGAAAATATGTCGAACGAACAGAATACTACGAACACTGAAGACCAAAATAAGTTGATCACTGAGCGTAAGAACAAACTCAAGGAACTGCGTGATGGTTGTTCAGCAAATGGTCACCGTAATGACTTCGAGCGAAAAGATTTAGCAGGAGATCTGTTAGAAAAGTTCGGTGAGTTCTCTAAGCCAGAGCTAGAAGAACAGGATAACCAAGTATCTGTTGCGGGTCGAATCATGTTTCAGCGGGGGCCATTTACTAAGATTTCTGATGTATCGGGTGGTATGCAGTATTACGTACCAAAAGATATTCAAAAAGAAATTGGCTACAAAACCCGTTTTGATTTAGGTGATATTGTTGGTGTACGGGGTGCCCTGCATAAGTCGGGTAAGGGCGAGTTATTTGTTAATATAGAACGTGCAGAAGATGTGGTTATCCTGACTAAGGCACTACGCCCTTTACCGGATAAGTTTCACGGCTTGGCGGATCAGGAAACTAAGTATCGTCAGCGCTATGTTGACTTGATCATCAACCAGGAAACTCGCGATTTGTTTATGGTTCGCTCCAAGATTATTGAGGGGATTCGTAAATACCTAAGTGATCGTGACTTTATGGAAGTTGAAACACCGATGCTGCAAACCATTCCTGGTGGCGCAACGGCTAAGCCTTTTGAAACGCATCACAATGCACTGGATATCGGTATGTACTTGCGTATCGCGCCAGAATTGTACTTGAAGCGCTTGGTTGTGGGTGGTTTTGAGCGAGTGTTTGAAATTAACCGTAACTTCAGAAATGAAGGTCTTTCGACCCGTCATAATCCTGAATTCACAATGATCGAATTCTACCAGGCTTACGCAACTTATCATGACTTAATGGATACTACTGAAGACATGCTGCGTACTATCGCCTTGGATGTACTGGGTACAACTGACATTAAATCAACTAAGAAAGATGCAGATGGCGAAGTGATTGCCGAGACGGTCTATGACTTTGCCAAACCCTTCGAGCGCATGACAATGGCCGAAGCTGTGCTTAAGTACAATCCAGACTTTGAGCCGTCTATCATCAACGACGCCGGAAATAACTTGGAGCAAATGATTGCCTATGGACGCCAGGTCGGTATTAGAGAAGATGCTAAGCAATCTGCCTGGGGTGCAGGTAAGTGGTTATGCGAAATCTTTGAAGAGACTGCTGAAGAAAAGCTCGATCAGCCTACTTTTATTACTGCCTACCCATGGGAAGTTTCTCCATTAGCGCGTCGAAATGATGACAACCCATTTATCACTGACCGTTTTGAGTTCTTTGTTGGCGGCCGTGAATTGGCAAATGGCTTTTCGGAGCTTAATGACGCTGAAGACCAGGCTGACCGCTTCCGCAAGCAGGTTGAAGAAAAAGATGCTGGTGATGATGAAGCGATGCATTACGACTCAGATTACATCCAGGCTCTTGAATACGGTATGCCACCTACTGCAGGTGAGGGTATCGGTATTGATAGGCTAGTGATGCTATTTACCGACAGCCCAACCATTAAAGACGTTATTTTGTTCCCGCACATGAAGCCAGTATCTTAATAAGGGGCTTATTGTTTGGGTTTCATATGATGGCTGAAGGTTCAGAAAAAGAAGGTAGACTGAGTGAGTCCTGGCAGCAAGTTGTCGGCGACCAGCTTACCCTGCCTTACATGCAGTCTTTACGTGGATTTCTAAGCAGCGAAAAGGCTGCGGGTAAAATTATTTATCCGCAAGGCTCCGAAATCTTCAATGCGCTGAATCATACCGCTTTTGAAGAGGTAAAGGTTGTTATTATCGGGCAGGACCCGTATCACGGGCCTGGGCAGGCGCATGGTTTGTGTTTCTCGGTTCAGCCGGGTGTAGCAATACCGCCTTCATTACGTAATATATATCAAGAACTCAACACGGATACAGGCATGCCGATTCCAAGTTCAGGAAATCTAATTTCTTGGGCCGATCAAGGTGTGCTATTGCTGAATGCGGTGTTGACGGTTGAGCAGGCTCGAGCTGGTGCCCACCAAGGAAAAGGTTGGGAAACGTTTACTGACAGGGTTATTGAGGTGCTGAATCAGCAACGGTCTGGTGTTGTTTTCCTGCTTTGGGGGAGTTATGCCCAAAAGAAAGGTAAGCTGATTGATCGTCAGAAGCACTTTGTATTGGAAGGACCGCACCCTTCGCCGCTTTCTGCCTATCGTGGTTTTTTTGGCTGTCGCCATTTCTCAAGGACAAATCAATACTTGATAGATAATGGTAAACAGCCAATAAACTGGGCGTCTGTTGTTTAAAAATTAAGTATTTATCTAATAAAAAGCCGATCAAGTGATCGGCTTTTTTTATGTCTTAGGCCTGCTTATTCTATTAGGCATTTAGCAACGCCATTGCTGCTTCCATTTCAGCACTTAGGTCTTCATCTGCATTCGGGTCCATAGTTGGGTCAACGCCAATACGTTCAAACGCTGTAATGTGCGACCAGTCCATCTCTACATAGTGGTGTTCTGAGCCAGCATAGCTGTGTAGCATGGCAACCATGACCAAATCGGCGTAATCCGCTTTTTCAACTTCTCGAGTGAAATTAACACACTCTTTGGGTACAGGTTTGAGCTCGGATGGAAAGTCCCATTTCTCTAATATCTTCTGACCCACGATGGGCTGAAGTTCATCCAAAAGGTTGTCGAGCATTACGCTATTTATTTGAACGTCGTTATCTTCAACGTACTTAAGGACCGGCAAAGAACCGATGGAATAAACGAGTCCGGCCAACGTCGCTTGGCCTGCAGCCAGATGAGGGTGCTGCCGTGCGAGCACACTACATATACCCGCTACTTCGGTACTGCGCTCCCAAGTCTCGCGCATACGCTTGTCGATCATCTCTGAAGTTGCTTGGAACATCTGCTCCATTGCGAGGCCTGTTGCAAGATTACTCGTATATTGCATGCCTAAGCGGTTTACTGCCATGTTTAGCGTAGTGATTTCATTTGCACCGCGAAACAAAGGGCTGTTGCTAACCTTGAGTAGGCGTGCTGATAAGGCAGTATCTTTGTTAATAACGTCGATCAGGTCGAATAACCCCGAATCTTCGTCTTCGCTGATTCTCTTAACATCTAAAGCAATTTCAGGAAGCGTTGGTAAGACAATAGTGTCGTTCTCAATTGCTTCCAATATATCTTGTTTTATCTTCTGACCAATTTCTGACATGAATACCTCGATTCAAGATGTTTTTCATCTACTCATTAGTTATAGCAGAGCAAAACGCTTTTGTTCTAGAAATTATCGGAACGAAGTAAAAAACCTGAGTTCGTTATAGTTTTCTTAAGAATAACTAAGGTCAGACACAATAAACCCAGTATCCAGGTCGGAGCCGATATACGTTGTCTCACCTGTATCGACTTGTTCCTTGTTTAGCACAGCTAAAGCAGTAATAATCGTATCTGTCAATGTATGGGCTCGGACGAGCTTACCGACTTTCTTGGGCAAACCTTCGATAGTTTTAATAAACACATCGGCACCTGGCTCGAGTTGATCGGCGGCAGTGCCATTTCCTTCAAGTAAACACATGCGCTTTTTAAGCTTACCTAAGAACTTCATACGGGCGAT
The DNA here is from genome assembly GCF_001634935.1 of Oleiphilus sp. HI0043. Lineage (NCBI taxonomy): Bacteria > Pseudomonadati > Pseudomonadota > Gammaproteobacteria > Oceanospirillales > Oleiphilaceae > Oleiphilus > Oleiphilus sp. HI0043. The sequence continues at coordinate 17,604 of NZ_LWEY01001200.1, forward strand.
GATTTCCTGTCCGGTATAACATCCTTTTTTAAAGCTGACTGCACCCAATTCATGTAGATTCAGCTCCTGAAGAATGAACTGTTCTTGTGTGGCAGAAAATACTTGTGGAATACCTGCTTTAGTTTCTTTCGCCAGCCAGTTTTCAAGGGCCTCAGTATCTGAACAGCTGTCATCGGGTACTTGTTGGGACCAGAACTCCAAAAGGCCTTGCTTACCGGGTAGTCTTATTAACAGGGTGTTGTCATCACCTGCTTTGTTTGAATTGTCTTCGGGGGCTTTTAATGCGGCCAATTCAGGGTAGCGCTCACATATAACTGCTAATGATGGCGTGCTACAACCATAAGAGTGAAAGTTAGCTTCTTTGAGTTCGCACTTAAAGAAAACTGCGTATTTGCTTAAGGTCTTGAGGATATGTTCAAAGCAGCTTTCATCTACGGACAGCAATAAACCATTTGAAATCCGTACAACTTTAAACAAGCCATATATACGTCCCTTGGGTGTGTTCAGGGTGCCATAAGAGAAATGGTTCGAATCTAGGGAGTTGATATCAGTAGAGCATTGACCTTGAAGAAACTTTTCTGAGTCTTCACCAGTGATGCTGATAAAACGACTGGGTAGATTGATAAACATGTGAGTCATAATGTGGTAACTGTCAGTTGTAATTAGTTTTTTAGTATTTAGCGATTATACAGCATCGCGGTGCTTTATATTGATATTGCCGAATTTGCTAAAGACGCGAAAACGTCTAAATGAATCTGGACACTCAAGGTTTAGAGGTGTAACTAATATATGAGATTTACTTGTGTACGCACTAATAAAGGCTAGGCGACTATCAATAAGAGGAGCATGTTTTACCGTAAGTAAGCAAAGATATCTGGAGATAAAACTTTTTCCAAGTATTTGTCCGTTGATTGCATCTTCGTTCGAAAAGTAAATACTAAGGTTCTCGTTGGAAACAACTAAGGAAGTGATAGCAAAGCGAGAGCGAAGCAAAGCTCGACTTAGCAGATGGTAAAAACCAGCTAGTGTGCATATCAAGCAGATAGAAACTTTTAGCGGCAGATAAATTTCGTGAGTAAGGCTAAGAAAAATAGCCGCGGCATACGGGAGCAAAATTACTCCCGCAAGTAACTTGGACGGTATAAACTGAACTTTAGTCTGGCTGAACACGGTCAAGAATAATCTTAACTATGCGAGCGTGATCCGGGTCTTCTGGTGCTCCGTTACGCATAAACCAAGCAAAAAGATCGGGGTCTTCACAATCTAATAAGTTTCTAAAACGGGCTTGGTCATCTTCAGGAAGAGTAGAGTAGGCCTCTTTCAAGAATGGCACTAACAGCACATCAAGTTCGAGCATTCCTCGGCGGCTATGCCAAAACAATCGGTTGAATTCAGCCCTTTTCGTTTCATCGAGCTGGCTTGTTTCTTGGGTGTCATTTGCTGAGTTTTGCGAAGGCTGATCCGACATTGAGTTATCCAATTGTTTGCAGAGGCTGCATTATAGTGCTTGCTTTGGGTACACTCAAGAACAGAGCGTCGTTGTGGTGTAAGATATAAGCTGAATGACTCCGGCTACGCATCGCCGTGGTTAATTAGTGTATATTTAACTGAATAATGAATTTAGAGGCTTATTGATGTCTTGGCAGGTCTACATGATCCGAACATCCTGTGGAAAACTATATACCGGCATCAGCACGGATATTGATCGGCGATTTAAAGAACATTGCGAAATGTTTGAGAAAAAGGCGGGGAAGGGCGCCAAGTTTTTCCGTGGTCATGAACCTAGAGAGATCGTTTATTCTCAAGATTTTGAGAGTCGCTCAGAGGCTACTAAGAGAGAGGTAGAGATAAAAAGAATGAGCGTGCTTAAAAAACAAACGCTCATTTGTGAAGCATCAAACCGCTAACGAGTACCCGATAGACTAGAGTACCTTATTAACTATTTTGGTAAGCTGCTCCGGGTCGAATGGCTTAACTAGCCAGCCGGTTGCTCCCGCTTTTTTGCCTTCGGTTTTCTTATCAAGACCTGACTCGGTTGTGAGTAACAGAATGGGTGTAGACTTATGCGAGCCAAGCGCACGCACCTCAGCTGTCATCTCAATGCCACTCATATTGGGCATATTTACATCCGATATGATTAACTCGTAAGCATTATCTTTTGCTTGGTGCAAACCCTGTAAACCGTCAGTTGCTTCGGTCACTTTGTGTCAGGCGATCTCGAGGGTGAATTTGATCATTTGTCTCATTGATGCAGAGTCATCAACAACTAATATGTTTGCCATGTTTAACTTCTCTTCTCGCTACTTCTGCTGGTAAATAAGTGGTCTTCAATCTCTTTACAGGTTAAAAGTATAGATAACTTTAGAGAAAAGTTTATATTTCAATGTATTATTCCACACAGTTTCCGTTTCTTTAGTCCCAACCCATGGAAAACAAGTTCTTGTCAATAGATTCACCCATTGCTAGTGGTTCAAGTTCTCGGCCAAGAAAAGCCTTAGCCGGTGCGATTATACTGTCATTTTTGGCACATATTGCGCTGAGTCTTTGGGAAGGACAGAACGAAATCTTTGCGCCGATTGGAAAAACTTCGGTTAATGTTTCCTTAAGACCCTCGCAAGAGGAGGGGGACCCCGCTGATAAGGAGATTGTTGAAAACGTATCTGCTCAAATGCCTCGTGAAGTGGAACAAAAGAGGCCGGAACTCCCAGAAAAACCAAAAACACACAAGCAAAATAGTAAGGAAAGCATACTTGAGTCTGAACAAAAAAAGACTAAGAGAGAGAAAAGTGACAGGTCCGACGAAGTACCGAAATCAAAATCACAGGATATCGTTAAACCGAGTATACGTGATGTTGTACTGAGTTCCGTCGAGACTACTAGAGCCCTTTATAGCGAGCAAAAAATTGAGCAAAATAATTCTATTGAGCCCAATCAGCCACCAAGCGAAACGAAAGCCGATGAGCCACCTGATGAAAAGCCTGTAGAAGTACAGGAAACGGAACCTGAGGCGCTAGAGTTAATACCTAAACCTTCCTATGTTTTAGGAAGTGCTGATAACCCGGAACCCAAATATCCTCCCATTGCTGCAAAACGGGGCTGGCAGGGTACTGTTGTGATTGGAGTGAATGTCGACCCCAACGGTGGTGTCGAGAGCTTACTAATTATTCAAAGCAGCCACTATGGTGTGTTGGATTATACCGCTTGGGAAACTGTGCAAGATTCCTGGACGTTTAAGCCTGCACAAGTCAACGGTAAGAACGTCGCCAGCTATATCGAAATACCGATAAGCTTTCAGATTAAGTAACTGTTGAGCGTCATTTGGCCAGTGCTTATTGCATGGCATCCATAATGCTGGTTACTCTGATTTGACTGCTATACTTAAAAGAATAAGTAAGATAGCAGGCGATGAGGTTGTATGTTCCAAATACCTAATTATGCGATTAGTGAAACGCTTTTCTCAAGCGTTGGAACAAGGGTATTTCGCGCCCAAAATGCAGCCACAGGCGAGGGCGTCATTCTCCGTGCCTGCGGTGAGAATTGCGATATAGAAAGTCAGCGTGCCCGTATGGCTTTCAGCTACGAAGTTCTTCAGATGTTTGACCACCCGAACATCGTTAAAGCAATGGAATTGATCGATGATTCTTTATCGCCTTGTATGGTGATGGAAGATATTCGGGCATGGACTTAAAACGTTATGCTGAAAGTCAAGACTCCCATCAATTGCCTGTTCCTCTATTCCTTGATATTGCTATTCAACTCGCTGATGCCTTGGATGCGATTCACCATGCTCAAGTAATTCATAAAGACTTGCATCCCGGAAATATCGTTCTGAATCCGGATACCGGAAGAGTACAAATTATCGATTTCGGTCTGGCCTCATTATTAACGCGCGAACAGCCAGCCATTATCGAGCCTGATAAGCTTGAAGGTATTTTAAGTTATATTTCTCCCGAGCAAACAGGGCGAATGAACCGTGCTATAGACTACCGAAGTGATATTTACACTCTGGGCGTAACTTTCTATAAACTTCTGACGGGAGACTTACCATTCGAAGCTGATGATGCTCTGGGTATAGTGTATGCCCACATGGCGACTCAACAGCAGAGCGCTTCGACTAAAAGGCCAGCTTTACCAGCAGCTATTTCATCAATTATTGATAAAATGATGATGAAAAATGCTGAAGATAGATACCAGAGCGCATTCGGTCTAAAGCATGATTTGCTGCATTGTCAGCGTTCAATTGTTAAAGATGGCACGGTAAATGATTTTTTGCTGGCGACTAACGATGTATCTAGTCGCTTTTGCATACCTCAGACCTTATGTGGCCGAAATGAAGAGCTTGGCCTTTTGCTTGAAAGCTTTGATAAAGCGAAACAAGGTCGGCCCCAATTACTGACAGTTTGCGGTTACTCAGGGATCGGCAAGTCAGCATTGATTCACGAAGTGTACAAACCCATCGCAGCGAGCAATGGCGTCTTTATAAGCGGTAAGTTCGATCAATTCCAACAAAATACACCATACTCTGCGATTAAGGCAGCTCTGACAAACTGGCTAAAACAAGAACTAAGGTTACCTGAAGATCAGCTGCTTTCACTGCGTAAACGCTTAGGTGAAGCTTTGGGTAATAACGTCAGAGTGTTAATTGAATTCCTTCCGGAATTGGAACTGCTTTTCGGCAAACACGAGGCACCTTTGCTTCTTGGTGCACAAGAGACGCTTGCTCGTTTCGTGCTAGTTTTTCAGGCTTTCATTAAAACCATTACAGAAGATAAGCCCTGGGTTATCTTTATTGATGACATTCAATGGGCAGACCGCGGAACTTTGCATCTGATACCGGAGTTGCTCAGTGAACCTGGTTGTCGCCTTCTTATATTACTTGCTTATCGAGATAATGAAGTTGATAGCCAGCACCCGGCTCAAAGCATGTTAAACAAAGTTGCCGCTCGAAAGTTTGAGGCGCAACATATAAAACTAAAACCGCTGAAAAAAGGCCAGTTACGTTTGCTAATTATGGATACTTTTCAGCGTACCCAAGCCGATGTTCAAGAGCTGGCAGATCTTGTTGTTTCAAAAACAGGAGGCAACCCTTTTTTCTCGATAGAGTTCCTTAAAGCGCTTGATAGGAAAGGTCTCGTAACGTTTGATATTTCAGAGCACTATTGGACTTGGGATTTGGAGACTATAAAATTAGAGTCGATAACTGATAATGTTGTCGAGCTCATGCTTGAACGCATGTCTGAGCTACCGATTAAAACCCAAAAGCTCCTCCAAAAAGCTGCATGTGTGGGTACCAGATTTGATTTGGAAACATTGGCTGTTGCCAGTGACTTACCCATGGAGGAAGTTGCTGAATCTTTGTGGCTGGCATTAAAAGAAGGCTTGCTTGTTCAGGAGGGGGGCGATTGGTTTTTAGCTGTAATCGGCGGCTTTCAGCAAACACTGCAAGGGGAGTACGGCGAAAGTGTATTGGTACCCCAAAAATTACTTAGCCAGTATTATTCATTGCGGAGCCATGAAACCGCAATTCATAGTTTTATCCCATCGTGTAAATTCCTTCATGATCGGATGTTGCAAGCAGCGTATGAGTCTTTGGGTGAGGAAGAGAGGGTCGATACTCACCTGAGTATAGGCTGGCGTCTATATAAGACTTATAGTGATGACGAAAAAGAAGAACGGGTGTTTGAGCTTGTGGAGCAGCTTAATCATGGCATCTCGCTTATTTCCGATCAGTTGGAAATTGAAAACCTGATCGAGCTTAATGTTTTGCCTGCTGAGAAAGCCAAGCTATCAAGTGTGTGGCTTGCTGCTGATCAATACTCAAGCTTGGCATTAATTTTATTGGGCGATAATGCATGGGCTGAGAGTTATGATAAGTGCTTCAAGCTCTATAAAATCAAAGCGGAAGCTGCATACTTAAACGGAGACCTTGAAGCATCTAAGCAACTTTACTCCCAGCTGGTCGATAATGCTATTGATCCTTTAGACAAGGTGGAGTTGCTTGCCTACCTGCTTGTGCAAGCCATAGGCCGCTCAGACTACGCACTTGGGCTAGAAATGGGGCGGCAGGCTTTGTCAATATTGGGTATTGATATTCCTGATGACCTAAGTTCTCTCAAAGCCATCATGTTAGAGCAAGCATCGCAACTAAGGGATGCGCTGGCTAAGCGTCCGATTAAGGATTTTGAAAACTGGCCAGAATGTAAAGATCGGTCGCATCACTTAACTAATTATGTTTTGGTTAATTTCGGTTTAGCTGGCTTTTTGATGCAACGCATAGAATTCGCTTCTGTTTGTATTCAGGCTAGTTTGATATCTGCAACACTGCATGGTCGAACTGATGCAACACTGGTGACCTTAACTACCTATGGCATGCTATTGGCGTTAAGAGATGAGTATGGGGCAGCCTATGAAGCTGGTGAAAAAGCTAAGCAGTGGCTGGAAAGTAATCCGAACTGTAGGGACTCCGCTTCTGCATGGAATGGAATTGGAGTGTCACTTGCACATCTAAAAGGACACGTCACAGAGTCATATTACGCTTACGAGAGAGGCTTCGAAGCCGGGATTGAGACAGGAGAGCTTGCTAGAGCAGGGGTGTGCTTATCTGCGAAATCAACGATCAAAGCGGTTGCGGGCTTTCCCATTGAAGAGTTACTAACAGAGTATGAGGAGGCGAAGGCCTTTGTCGAGAAAAAGTCTTTGCGTGTTCCTTTTCTGCCGATACTTGAAAACTCTTGGCAATCTTATCTTAAGCACGAATACTTGCTTGGCGACGAAAACTTCGAGGCGACCTCGTTAGCAATTATCAATGGTAGTTCTTTCAAAGCCTTTCTCATGTATTGCCGTTTTGAATACTTCTTCTGGGACGAAGCGGATTGCGAAACACTGGTTGCGCATTTGTTTGACGCGGTTGCAAGTTACGGGCTTTTCAAAAGCCATTTTATGATGGTTGACCTATATTGCCTTAGTAATCTTGCCTTTATTCGTGCTCAGAGAGAGGGCTTTGTAGGCGCTAGTCATCAAGCATTCAAAAAATTGGAGAAAGTATCAAACGAGCTCAAGCACATTCTTCAGCTTCGAGCCGATTTATATTCTCTTAATCATGAGCATAAAATTGCTTTGGTAGAAGCAGAGCAGCTTGCCTTAGATGGCGCGCCTTTTGAACAAACGGCAAAGCGTTATAAACAGGCCATAAAGGAAGCCGAGGAAAACGGCTTTAGACAATATGCCGGTTTATCAAACGAATTCTTTGGACGCTACTTAATAGATATTGGTTTTGAATCCCTTGCCGATGTTCCAATTAAACGGGCACATAGCTGGTACAAGAGTTGGGGGAATAAAGCCAAAATTGATAGGCTATTAGCATGTTATCCTGAGCTGGCTATAAGTGAGAAACGTGATAAAACAGTGCCAGCCACATTTAGTAATTCGTCAAATGTTACGCTGACTCAGCAGTTTTCAACTGGCTTATCCGCGACCAGTTCAGTCAGGTCGGGAGAGGCTTTGGATTTTCAGTCAATCATAAAGTCAATGCAGACCCTGTCGGGGGAGTTGGATTTACACAACCTCATTGAAAGCATGATGAAAGTAATTCTTGAAAATGCAGGTGCACATATTGGGGTCTTGGTTGTACAGAGCCTGAAGGGGCCAAAGGTAGAAGCTCAAGTCGATTTACCAAACGATCAGGCTTCCTATTTAATGCATATACCTCTGGAAAAGTCCGTGAATGTTCCTCAGGACATAATCAATTTAACACTTCGTTTAGGTGAAACAATCTGGCTAGAAAATGCTTGCGCTGACGGCGAGTTTAAAGAGGATGCTTATATATCGAAAGCAAGGTCAAAGTCGGTATTATGTTTGCCAATTGTTTACCGAAAATCTCAAATAGGCGCTCTGTACTTAGAGAATAGCTTGAGCACAGGGGTCTTTACCGAGCAGCGCATGAGTGTGATAAAAGTCTTACTGACTCAGGCTGCTATATCGCTTGAAAATGCACGTTTGTTTGATGAAGTGACGGGCCTGAATGCAGGTTTGGAGGAGAAAGTAGCCCAGCGAACGCGTGATCTAGACCAGGCTAATGTTGAATTAGCCTCAGCAAATAAAGAACTGGAATCATTTAGTTATACTGTATCGCATGATCTAAAATCACCCTTACGCATGATCAAAGGCTTTAGTGATATCTTACTTGATGATTACGCCTCGCAGCTTGATGAAGAAGCGCAACGGATATTGGCGAAAGTCGTTGCCGGTGCCAAGTCGATGGAAGACTTGATTAACGGTTTGCTGGACCTGTCACGAATGCAGCGAAAAGAAGTAAAAAGAACAGACCTAAACTTAAGCCAAATTGCTGACACAGTAGTGGCCAATCTGCGCGATACCTATCCCCTGCGTGTCGTAGATATTTATATTCAGCCAGATATGAATATCAATGGTGATGCCAGAATGATGCATTCAGTCGTTGAAAACCTGATAAACAATGCCTGGAAGTACAGTAGCAAGACAGAATCTGCAGAAATAGCATTTAGCTCTGCTTTGGTTGATGACGAACTCGGAAGAACAGAGCGCGTGTTTAAGGTTAAGGACAATGGTGCAGGTTTTGATATGTCACATGCGGGTAAGCTCTTCTCGACCTTCCAGCGATTGCATAACAAAAGTGACTTCGATGGCACCGGCGTCGGTTTATCAACGGTTAAGCGGATTGTCGAAAAGCATGGAGGGAGGGTCTGGGCCGACTCTGAGGTTGGCAAAGGCGCAAGTTTTTACTTTACTATTCCAGAGCAATAAATATTTAGGGCCAGAATAAAAATAGCCGTTTTTACTCTGGCCCTAAATATTTGCATACTTGACTTTTAAACCTGACATTATTACATTAGCGCCCACGTTACAGGTGTTCTTGGCTTTGTCCATTTGCTAAGAATGAAACGGGAAGTTGGTGAAGGCTGTTTGTTAAAGCAGTGAATAAGTCCAACGCTGCCCCCGCAACGGTAATTGAGTAACAGGACTAGCTCTCGCCACTGTGTAATTAATACATGGGAAGGCGCTAGTTCTACTGACAGTGATCAGATGCTCATAAGCCCGGAGACCGGCCTGAGAACTTAATTTAAGGTATTGCGGAGGGCGATATTTGAAAATATTGCTGTGCGTAATTTTTCTCCAGTATATTTTTTACTTCCTTCGTAAGCCGTCATCACATGCTGTTGGGTGAATTGTGCTTAGACTTGTTGCTGCCTATTTAGTACTTATAATTTTTTCCTATCATGCTTATGCACAGGAAATATTAGGAAAACATAACGAAGTACTTGTTCAAACTTCACGCCCCAAGCTGACTGATGTTGACCCCTCAAGCAATACTGGTTTAGTTACCGTTATCAAGAAAGAAGATTTCTCTAGTGATGCCGTAAGCGTTGCCGATATAGTTGAGCGCCAAGTGGGGGTTCAAGTCAGAGATCTTGGAGGCTTTGGCAGTTTCAGTTCTGTTAGTGTTCGCGGCTCATCTAGTAAACAAGTAAACGTGTACTTGGATGGTGTATTGCTGAATGGCTCCTACCAGGGGGCTGTCGACTTGAGCCAGTTCTTACTTGGTGCGGTTGAACAGGTAGAAATATACCGGGGTAATGTCCCGATATATTTAGAGCAAGCCGGGATTGGTGGGGCAATTAATATCAAGACTAGCGGTGGTGCACGAAAAGCCGGTGGCTTACTTAGTTCAAGTCTTGGTTCAGAAGGCATCAAACGTGCTGCAGCATCGTATAAAGGGAGTCTGGATACCCTTAATTATCTTTTTTCTGCTGAGCACTTTAGTGCTGACAATGACTATACAGTCATCAATACAAACGATACGCCCGATTATTACGCCGACGATTATGATCAAAATAAGAACAACAATGATGTTGTACATACATCACTTCTGGCATCATTTAACGAGCAGGTTAATGAGGCGTATCGATTTAGTTTAACTACGCAATACTCTAATAAAGAGCAGGGTGTTCCAGAGATACAAAACCTTGCAGACAATGATGCCACCTATGACTCAGAGTTCTTTTCGATGCAAGCCAATATAGAGCAGCATCTTAGGCGCGGTATTGTTTTTAACTATAGTTTATATGGACTTTATAAAGAAACGATATTTCGGGATGAGAAAAATCAAGTAGGTTTATTGCGAAATGATGACCGAACTGTATCAAAATCATTTGGTGGAAATATTAAAGCTAGTTTTTCTTCCGGTGCGAACCTTTGGGCCGCACTGTTAAGCGCAAAGATCGAAGGCTACGACCTACAGGAACGCATCGAAGGCACTTCTAGTCAATATCAGCGCGTGACAACTGTTGTCGGGCTACAAGATGAATGGCTGTCTAATTCAGGTTTTTGGTTGGTCAATGGTAGTGCTCGTGGGATCTCTGTCGTAGATGAAATAAAGCAGGATCAGGTTGCTGAGTTTTATCATGACCTCCAGCTTGGTTTGCTTGCACAGCTAAGTGCTGAGGTTCAATTCAGGGCCAACATCTCCAGAAATATTAGACTTCCCGAGTTAAATGAAATGTATGGTGATCGCGGGTTCACTTTAGGCAATGAAGACCTTGTTGAGGAAAAAGCCCTAAACACCGATATTAGCCTTAGTTATCAGTCAAACAGAACATCCGGTACGCTCGCTTTGTTTTATCGTGATCTTAACGATGCCATTGTCACTATTTACAACTCGCGAGGCATTGGCAAACCGCAGAATCTTTCTAAAGCGCAAGTGATCGGTATTGAAGTCAGCAATGAGCTTCACTTATCGAATTTTGTCCGTATTAATTCGAACCTCACCTTCCAAGATACTGAAGATAAATCTAACTCTAGAGCCTTCAGGGGGGAGTCCTTGCCGGGCGTTTATGACTTTTCCGGAACTGTTGAGATGCGGGTTGCCGACCAAGGGCGTTCGGTTGGCTTGGAATATGTACGGCAGTCGGGTGGTGTTTACGATTCAGCTGGTGTGGCCGAACTTCCCGACGTTAAGCAGGTTAACGCCAGTCTTGGCTTTAAAAGTGAAAAAGATTCACTCGAATTTAAAATTAAGAATGTTAGTGGTCAGCGTGTAAGCAAATACAACCGATTCCCAGGGCCCGGGCGTCAGTGGTTTGTTTCTTATGCTCATCAATTTTGATCGATAGTGTGTAAATACTATTAATAGGAGCAAGTAATGAATATTGAAAAAAATGTGGCAGGTAAAAAACTAGTCTTAGGGCTATTGGCGCTAGGTGCGATTGGCGTTACTGGTTGTTCAAGTGACAACAGTATCAAATCTGAAACAGCTGGTTTGTATGGAAATATTGCCGCATCAGTTTACGTTAGCGATACTTTGGCGTACTTTCAGGGAAACGAAAGCTGGGGTTCTAGTAGTCTTTATCAGTTTAACCCTACAACGGGTGCGGTAGTAACGGAGCCTGTTACCGGCTTCGAGAGTGTCGATATACAGTCGCTGGAACTTAGCCCATCGGGGCAGTTGTGGGTAGGTGTTGGAGACTTTGCAACACCTCAGATTCAGATTCTTAATACTAGTAATAACGCAGTGGTTGATACGATTCAGTTAAGCAATAACCCGGGAAGCATTACCTTTTCAGAAAACCTGAGTGGCGATTGCGCGAATGCTTGTGCATTTATTAAAGGTGTTGCATCTGATTATTCATCTAGTGATATTTCAATTGCGGAAGCAGTTGCGCCTTTTGACCACACTGAAGGATTTGCAGCTACGGATCGTTCTGATATCGATGTGGCAGTAAATGGAAGTGACTACTACAGAATAGGTAAGTACGGTGAAAATAACTTATCGAAGTACGATATAGACAACCCAAACACCTTAACCTGGCAGTACGGTTTGAATGATGAAGACGGCGAAAGCAACAGTAACCCATATGATGTGCTTTTCGCATCTGATGATAAAGCCTATGTTATTCGCTGGGGAGAAGGGTCAATTCTTGTCATCGATCCAAGCGTTACTGATAGCTCGTCAGATGATTTCGTATTAGATAGTATTGATATCAGTCATTATGATGAAGACGGCCTCCCGAATGCTTCTGCTGCATTGATCCATGAAGACGTATTGTATGTTGTCACTCAGGGACTTGATAGCTCGTATGCGCCGACTCAAGCCTACCTAATCGCAATTGATACACTGACTGACGCAGAAGTGTCAATTGGTACTGGTGAACTAGATGGCTTAGAGCTAACCGTTAAGAACCCAATTGAAATAGACCTTTTTGCAGGAGATTTATTCATAACAGGAGTGGGGCGTTATGCTTCGGGTGACCGTGCTGCTGAGTACACAGGTGGTATTGAGAGGATTGACCTTGATACGCTGAGCTCGTCGATAGTTGTGAACGACTAATTGAGTAAAGGTTAAGATATGACCACACTGATGATACAAGGCACCACTTCAGATGCGGGTAAAAGTACCTTAGTGGCTGCTTTGTGTCGTTGTTTGGTGAGGCGCGGCCATAAAGTGGCGCCTTTTAAGCCTCAGAATATGGCGCTCAACAGTGCTGTTACGGTTGATGGTGGCGAAATAGGGCGAGCGCAGGCATTGCAGGCGCACGCTGCTTGTGTTTTGCCGACAACGGATATGAATCCGGTTTTGTTGAAGCCTGAAACAGATATCGGTGCGCAGGTGATTATTCACGGTAAGTCCAGAGGCAACATGTCTGCGACGTCTTACCATGAATATAAACAGGTTGCGATGGCTGCGGTGCTAAGTTCACATGAGCGACTTGCTAATGAATTTCAGCATGTCATTGTTGAAGGTGCTGGCTCACCGGCAGAGATTAATCTACGCGACAGAGATATCGCAAACATGGGTTTTGCTGAGGAAGTGGATTGCCCGGTTATTTTAGTTGCCGATATTGATCGCGGCGGTGTGTTTGCACATTTGGTCGGTACTTTGTCATTGCTGTCTGAGTCTGAGCAAGCGCGTATCAAAGGTTTCGTCATTAACCGATTTAGAGGTGATATTTCCTTGCTTCAGTCTGGCTTGGACTGGCTGGAATCGTATACGGGAAAACCGGTGCTTGGTGTTCTGCCTTACCTTCATGGTCTACACCTTGATGCAGAGGATGCTTTGCCAGAGCAGATACTCGATCCAAGTTCTGAATATAAATTTCGTGTAATTGTGCCGGTTGTTCCACGTATAAGCAATCATACAGATTTTGACCCTTTGCGTTTGCATCCTGATGTTGATTTTCGTTATATCAATGTAGGGGACCCGGTTCCGCCTGCGGATTTGATCATTTTGCCGGGCTCCAAATCCGTTCGTTCTGATTTAGGTTTCTTAGTTCAAAATGGTTGGAAAGACATTTTAAATCGTCATTTAAGGTATGGCGGAAAGGTGTTGGGGATATGTGGCGGTTATCAGATGCTAGGGCAATTAATCACTGATGAAAGTGGTGTAGAAGGTCGGCCAGGCAGTAGTGAAGGTTTCGCTTTGCTTTCGTGTGCGACTAGCTTGTTGGCTGAAAAGAAATTACTTAATTGTGTGGGCGAGTTAGCCGAAAGTTCAGCACCTGTAAAAGGCTATGAAATTCATACGGGAGTGACCACAGGAGATGACTTGGCGCGCCCGATGATTGTCAATTTTGGGTCATCAACGGGTGGCGCTTCTCTCGCGGGTACGGATGGCGCAACTAGTAGAGACGGCCTGGTTAAGGGTACCTATTTGCACGGTCTATTTGATTCACCGGAAGCATTGCAAGCACTGTTAGAGTGGGCTGGACTAAGATCAGATACCACTGTCAACCTTGAAGAAGTGCGTGAGAAGCAGTTGGAGCGCTTAGCCAATGCTTTTGAGTCAGCGATTGATATGGATAAGCTGATAGAGTTACTGGAGCAGGCCGGATGAAAAGACTCATTCTTGGAGGGGTAAAGTCTGGCAAGAGCCGATATGCAGAACAGCAAGCAGAGCTAGTTATAGCAAACAATAGTGCATCGTCGATTTGTTTGCTTGCCACTGCACAAGCACTGGATGAGGAAATGGCAGCACGAATTGAGCGTCACAAGGCAGACCGGCCAGATCATTGGTGTGTGATAGAAGAGCCGCTAGAGTTGGCAAAAGTGCTTGAGGAACGTGCTGGTGAAGATATAGTGCTCGTTGTTGATTGTCTTACCTTATGGGTCACTAATCTTTTGATGCTTGAAGACAAAACACGCGTCCAGTTAGAGCTTGATCGATTTGTCGAGGCTGTCAGTCTAACAAATGTAGAATTAATTTTGGTTTCCAACGAGACCAATATGGGAGTCATGCCTTTAGGCGATTTAAGTCGTAAATATTGTGATGTAGCAGGGCTGTTACATCAAAGCTTGGCAAGCCTTTGTGATCAGGTCGATTTAGTTGTCGCAGGCTTGCCTCTTTCACTCAAATCCAATGCGAACAATAAGCCTGGCAGTTCTTAGGAAATATTGATGCTTGATAGCGAAAATAAAACTGCTGATCCTTTGTTAAGTGTGAATACTTTATCGTGGCACTGTGGTAATAAGGTGATCCTGCAAGATATTAGTTTTGCCCTATCAGAAGGAGGTTTTGTTGGCTTAATCGGCCCTAATGGCTCAGGGAAGTCCAGCTTGATGCGTTGCTGTTACAGAGTAAACAAACCGAGCAAAGGCAATGTGTCCTTAGGCGGCTCGGATATCTGGGAGAACAGCTTAAGGGACAACGCAAAGCAGGTGGCTGTCATTTTGCAGGAGCATCATGATCATTTAGGGCTGACGGTAAGAGAGGTTGTACTGCAAGGGCTAGCGCCCCACAAGGGCTTGTTTGAGTGGGATACAAAGGAAGATATTCGTTTTGTCAGTTCAGTTATTGCTGATATGGACTTATCGGCTGTTGAAGATTGCTTGTTCAGTATTTTGTCGGGTGGTGAGAAGCAGCGCGTGATGCTTGCAAGAGCAATTGTGCAGAAACCCCGCTTATTAATTATGGATGAGCCAACCAATCACTTGGATATCCATTACCAAATTGATCTGCTGAACAAGGTGAAGCAATTAGGAATAAGTGTTTTATCTTCATTTCATGACTTAAATCTCGCCGCGGCTTTCTGCGATAGTTTGTTGGTGTTAGACCGTGGCAGATTGGTTGCTCAAGGCTCTATAAATGAAGTGCTCAATGAGTCTTTAATATCAAAAGTCTTCAAGGCGAAGGTTAAGGTAGATCGCCATCCTAGTGCAAATGTTCCGAGAATTAGTTATGAATACTAGTGCCGAGGCTAGAACGGGTTCGCTGATTGCCGGTAAGTTCATAGCTTGCTTGCTAATTACTTTTCTCGTTCTGTTCTGTCTAGTTTCAGCTTTGGGTTTTGGGCCTATCAATATATCGTATGCCGAAATCATTAGTGTTATTACGGGTGAGGCA
>NZ_LWEY01001201.1:0-10311 GCF_001634935.1 Oleiphilus sp. HI0043
TTGTCGGTTTCTTCGGCAAATGCGAACTATATTGAGCACGAAAAAGCTAAAAGCTTTATTGATATGATGGTTAGTAAGCACGGCTTTGAAAGTGCAAAGTTAGCTGAAATATTTTCTCAGGCAGAAAAGAAAGATAGTATTCTGAAAGCAATTGCTCGACCTGCAGAGAAGCGCCTCGAATGGAAGGGTTATCGAAAGATATTTCTTACCGATGATCGAATTAAGAAAGGTTTAGCCTTCATTGAAGAAAACCGAGAGAGCCTAAACCGGGCTCAGGAAAAGTACGGTGTTCCGGTTCATGTTATTGCTGCCATAATAGGTGTTGAAACTCGCTACGGCCGTAACAAGGGGAGTTATCGTGTGGTGGATGCACTTTCAACTTTAGCTTTTGACTATCCGCCTCGTTCAAAGTTTTTCACAAAAGAGTTAGAGCAAGTATTTCTTCTGTCTAAAGAGCAGGGCTTTGCAGCCTTAGACTTGAAAGGCTCATATGCGGGTGCGATGGGTTACGGCCAGTTTATCCCAAGTAGCTATCGTCACTACGCAGTTGATTTCGATGGCGATAAGGTTGCGGACATTCTTAATAACGCTACCGATGCGGTGGGAAGTGTTGCTAACTATTTTAAGATGCATAAATGGTCCGAGGGGCAGCCAGTCGCTTTTCAGCTAGAAAAGTCAGACTTAGGAGAGGGTTATCAAGAGCTTGTTCATAAGAAGCTCAAGCCGTCGCATATGGTAGCTGATTTTGAGGCACACGGTTTGCGTCTTCCTGCTGGTTTGGATAAGAATATGCCTGCGAAACTTCAGATACTTCAAGGGGCTACCGGTGAAGAGTATTGGTTAACCTTGAGGAATTTTTACGTGATTACTCGCTATAACCATAGTCATTTATATGCGATGGCAGTTTACCAGCTTTCCGAGGCTCTAAAGCTAGGAATGAACTAAGGTGTTGAGTAGTTTGCGTTGCATTCTCTTGTGTTGCCTGGCCCTGCTTTTGCTGGCTTGTAGTAGTTCTCGCTACAGCATGAAGCATGATGTCGGGCCTACTGGAGAGTTCGATGTATCCAAGGTGCCAGATGCAATCCCTAAATGGGAGCCAATCAGCCCAAAAGGCAATTACTCTCCTTATACTGTGCGAGGAAAGGAGTATCACCTGCTCGATTCGATTAAGGAGTATCGCGAGGAGGGGATTGGCTCTTGGTACGGCTTGAAGTTTCATGGTGAGCTGACTTCAAATGGTGAGATTTATAATATGTATGCCATGTCGGCAGCGCATAAGACCTTGCCTCTTCCTGCCTATTTGAAGGTGACAAATCTCGAAAATCAAAGGTCGGTTGTGGTTAGAGTTAATGACCGTGGGCCATTTCATGAAGGTAGAATATTAGATCTATCTTATGCCGCAGCCAAGAAGCTGGATTACCACAACAAAGGAACTGCCAGGCTTTTACTAGAATCAATCGTTGTACCAAAACCAACAGTGAGTGGTGAGGAGGCTTCGGGGGTAAAAGAAAGCAAAGACCGCTTAGCCTATTTTGTTCAAGTGGCGGCGCTATCTAATCAGGCTTCGGCTAATAACCTTCTCCAGCGTCTACAGAGAATGGGCTTGGCTCACTCTGCGTTTGTAGGGAAGGCTGAAGGGGCTNATATCTATCGTGTCAGAGTTGGACCAGTTGATGACATGAGCGCTGCAGAAAAGTTAAAGGCTCATTTATCCGACAGTGAGGTTGGTGCACCTGTTGTGATTAGTCGTCCTGTGTTGGCTCCGGGCTCTTAGGTATATGGGCTTCTTTCTCAGGCTTCATGTTTTCAGCTTGTGAAAAATCGAAGCCGCAATCTCCGTCTAGCTGTTCAGGGTCGTAGCGAATTCCACAGCCTGCTTTAACTGTTTGTGCGCTGTCAACAGAGCCGTTTTTGAGTTCCTTCATTTCGTTTATACCTCTTCTTGTTCGTTAGAAGTCTGTATTAGCTGAAGCGTTAATTTTAATACAGATTGGCTTATTGGTCTTCGCTTATGGATGAATCGATTGCTGAATTCGGTTAGACTTGCTTTCTTCAATATATGTCACTTCGTTCATATAAATCAAAATCGGGTTTTTAATGATGTTCAGATCACTAGGTAAGGTGTTACCACTTTATTCTTTGTTGTTACTTCTCGGATTCCATGTTGCCGACGCATTTGCTAAGCCAGCTCTTATTCCTTCTCCGCCACAGGTTTCAGCTAGCTCTTATATTTTAATGGATGCCACGAGTGGCGAAGTAATCGTAGAGCATGAAAGCTACGTTCAGTTGCCACCCGCCAGCTTGACTAAGATGATGACCGCATACATCGTCGAAAGCGAAGTAGCTCAAGGTAATATCAATTTATATGACGAGGTTCCAGTGAGCGTTAAGGCTTGGCGCACTGGCGGGTCAAAAATGTTCATCAAGGAAGGCTCAAAAGTTTTGCTTGAAGAGCTGCTCAAAGGCGTAATTATTCAGTCAGGCAATGACGCAAGTATTGCGCTATCTGAGTATGTTGCTGGTAGCGAAGATGCATTTGCCGATATCATGAATCAGCAAGCTCAACTACTGGGCATGACAAACTCCAACTTTATGAACGCTACAGGCTTGCCTGCTGAAGGGCATTATTCATCAGCCTCTGATTTGGCAAAGCTGGCTCTTGCGATCATTAATGACTTTCCTGATCAGTACCCTTTGTATTCTGAAAAATACTTCACCTATAACAATATAAGGCAGCCAAACCGCAATCGCTTGTTGTGGCGTGATAAGTCAGTCGATGGCTTAAAGACCGGACATACTGAAGAAGCAGGTTATTGCCTTGTCGCGTCAGCTAAGCGCAATGGTATGCGCTTGATTAGTGTTGTCATGGGTACGAATAGTGAAAATGCCAGAGCTAAAGAGACACAGAAGTTGTTAAACTATGGCTTTAGATATTATCAGACGCACGAACTGTACAAGGCTGGTGAAGTACTGACAGATAGCCAGGTTTGGAAGGGTGCTTTGGATTCTTTCCAGTTGGGCTTAGCCGAAGACGTAATAGTAACGATTCCTCGGGGTCAAAAAGATGACCTTAAAGCAGAGCTTAAAGTAGATAATGTAATTGAAGCGCCTGTTGCCGTGGGACAAGAATACGGCCGCTTACTTGTGTCTCTTGACGGTAAAGTAATTGTTGATGAAGCTTTAGTAGCTTTGGAGCCCGTGCCCGAGGGTGGCTTCTTTAAACGCCTGTTGGATATGATTAAGTTGTTTTTCATTGGTTTGTTTTCTTAATGAAAATTAGTTCTTGGTTGGAGGTAGTGTGATGATAAAGAAACCTGTGATACTGAGTAACTCTTCAGCTAAAGGTCTATCAGCTTCTTCATCTGAAGATGAAGTTAAAATAGAGTTTCCTTGTGATTATCCGATTAAAGCAATTGGTTCTAATAATATTGATTTGAAAGCTTTGGTGATTGAAACCGTTAAGGTTCATGCTCCAGACCTGGATGAGAATCGGGTTACCTTGAATGAAAGCAGCAAGGGAACCTTCGTCTCGGTGCGTTTTCATATATACGCGACTGGCGAAGCTCAGTTAAAAGCGATACATGAAGCCTTGATGGCGACTGGCCATATAAAAATGGTTATCTAGTCTGGCATGTTGATCTGAGGGCGATAGCGATGACAGAGAAAGCTCAAAACTCAAATGGCCCAGCGTTTGGCCAGCATTTACAAGTAAAAATGTTACACGGTCTCCAGCCTTATGAAAAAGTCTGGCGAGCAATGCAGGAATTTACCGACCAGCGCGACGAGCAGACCGAAGATGAAATATGGGTGCTGCAGCATGAGCCTGTTTTCACGCAAGGGCAGGCCGGAAAAGAAGAGCATATTCTAGCGCCAGGAGATATTCCTGTTGTACCTGTCGACCGGGGTGGTCAGGTTACCTATCATGGCCCGGGACAACTTGTAATTTATCTTATGCTCGATATAAACCGTATGGGAATTGGTGCTCGAGACCTTGTTTCTAGAATAGAGCAGGCTTTGGTCAATATGTTGGCCTTATACGGTATTCAGGCTGCACCTAAAAAAGATGCTCCCGGTGTTTATGTGGGAGAAGATAAAATTGCTTCACTGGGCTTGCGTATCAGGCATGGGCGTTCGTTTCATGGTTTGAGTCTCAATATCGATATGAACCTTGAGCCTTTTGGGCGTATTAACCCTTGTGGCTATCAAGATCTCAAAATGGTTCAGCTGTGTGATTTCCAAGAAGATGTTGCTGTTGAGAGAGCGGCAGGTTGCTTGGTTAATGAGCTGCGAAAGTCTTTTTCCTATGACGATATTGTTATGGAATATAAAGACAGTTAATTGCTCAAAATTAAATTTAGTAGAAGGTAGTTATGACAGATTCTCCCAAGGGTAGTGCCGACGCGAAGACAGGCAGTAGTGCTAAGACGATTAAGCGAGCTGTGCAGGGTGAAAAGCTTCGTGGCGCCGAGAAGGTCGCCAGAATACCCGTTAAAGTCATTCCTACTGAAAAAATGCCACGAAAGCCAGACTGGATTCGCGTTCGGGTTCCGGCAACCCCAAAGATTGATGAGATAAAGGGTAAGCTACGTAAGCATAAACTACATAGTGTTTGTGAAGAGGCTTCTTGCCCGAATTTGGGAGAGTGCTTCGGCGGCGGCACCGCTACCTTCATGATAATGGGGGATATATGTACTCGACGATGTCCGTTTTGCGATGTTGCTCACGGTCGTCCCAAGCCACTTGCTGAAAACGAACCTCGTGAGTTAGCGATTGCAATTGCAGATATGGCTTTGCGTTATGTTGTGATTACCTCCGTAGATCGTGACGATTTGCGTGATGGTGGTGCTCAGCACTTTGCTGATTGTGTAAACGAAATCAGAGAACGTAGCAGCGATATTGAAATTGAGATATTAGTGCCAGACTTTCGTGGCCGTATGGAAGTTGCGCTCGATATCCTAAAGCAAACACCGCCAGATGTGTTCAACCATAACCTTGAAACAGTTCCTTCTCTTTATAAAAAGGTTCGTCCTGGTTCTGATTATCAATGGTCTTTGGATTTGCTCAAGTCTTATAAGGCTTTGGCTCCCAATGTACTAACCAAGTCGGGTTTGATGTTAGGAATTGGTGAAACGATTGAGGAGGTCGAGCAAGTGATGCGTGACCTTCGTGCGCATGATGTTGATATGTTAACCCTGGGGCAGTATTTGCAGCCGAGTAAAGATCACCTGGCTTTAGAGCGTTTTGTCACGCCACAAGAGTTTGATGATTTAGCGGTGCTTGCCAAAGAGCTTGGATTCAAACATGTTGCTAGTGGCCCAATGGTCCGCTCTTCTTATCATGCAGATAAACAAGCGAAGGGCGAATCTCTGCCAAAAGTGTAGCTTATGTCAAAGTCCAAGAAAGACTCTAATACTCAAAGTAATAAAACAGTTTCAGCTATCAAAACGGGTAGCTTTGAGCGTCGTTTGAGTCTGACTAAAGCAGGCTTACTGGCCGGTACGCGGATGGCTGGTCATATGACTACCTCTTTATTTTCCGGCAAAGAGGCTAGAGCTGAAAAGCGCAAAAAGGCACTTTCGGATCAAGCTCACTTTCTTGTTCGTGAGTTAGGAATGCTGAAGGGGAGTGTGGTTAAAATCGGGCAGGTCATGGCGCTTTATGGCGAACACTTTCTGCCACCTGAAGTTACCGAAGCTCTCCATACTCTTGAAGAAAATACTACTGCGCTGGAATGGCCTGTCATTCGAGGTGTTTTGTTCGAGCACCTTGGCGCAGCGAATATGGATAAGCTTGAAGTTGAAGAAGAGCCAATAGGCACAGCTTCGCTAGGACAGGTTCATCGTGCAAAAATAATCGAAACAGGTGAAGTCATTTGCTTGAAGGTTCAGTACCCGGGAGTTGCTCAGGCAATTGATGCCGATCTGGATGCTGTCGCACAAATACTTCGCTTGGCGAGGGTGGTTACTGCAGGACCAGCGTTTAACGATTGGTTGGAAGAGGTTAGAGTGATGATGCATCGGGAGGTAGATTACCACCTAGAAGCTGAAACGACAGCCCGCTTCTCTCAAATGCTTCAAGATGATCCTCGATTCATTGTTCCAAAAGTGTATTTTCAGTTCTCCTGCGAAAATGTTATGGCTACAAGCTACGAAGAGGGTGAAAATGTTTCTAGCGAGCGTGTTGCTGAGTTGTCTCAGGCGCGTCGTAATAATCTGGCTAAATCATCTTTGGCGCTGTTTCTGCAAGAGTTGTTCGTCTGGCACGAGATTCAAACTGATCCAAATTTCGGTAATTATCGAATACGAATTGGTGAAGAGAGTGGCAAAGATAGAATAGTGTTACTGGATTTTGGCGCTGTGCAAAAGTATCCACAGCAATTTATTAACCCTGTATGTCAAATGATTTCAGCTGCTTATGAAGCTGACCTGGAAGGTGTTATTCGTGGTGGGATTGCGTTAAAGTTTATGCAAGCAGACTGGCCGCGAAAAATCCTGGAAGAGTTTGCCGGGGTTTGTATTGCAGTGCTGGAGCCTTTAGCGAAAGACCAGTCTGCTGCGGGTTCTGAATCTTTTAATGAGCAGGGAGAGTATCGTTGGCGCGATAGTGATTTGCCTTCACGTATTGCCAAGCGAGCTGCTGTTTCGGCAATTAGTCGTTACTTTAAAATTCCGCCAAAAGAATTTGTGTTCCTGAATCGAAAGCTGGTAGGCGTCTATACCTTTATTTCGGTACTTAATGGTCAGTTTAAGGGGCAGGACCTATTGGCACCTTATGTTGAAGCCTTTAACGTCCGGTAGCCATTCTCCGTTTTCCTTTAAACATTTCAAGAAGCCCGCAACTTATCAAACAAATATCGCCAAGTTAGCTGAAATCCTTTAGAATGCGCGGTTTGGTTGCCACTTATTCCGAGTGCTCAATTTAGATATCAACCTTAGAGTAAAATAATCCAGTGAGTAGTCTTAAACATATTCGTAATTTCTCAATAATTGCCCATATTGACCACGGTAAGTCGACCTTGGCTGATCGTTTTATTCAGGATTGTGGCGGGCTGTCGTCCCGTGAGATGGAAGCTCAGGTACTCGATTCCATGGATATCGAGCGAGAACGTGGTATTACGATCAAGGCCCAGAGTGTCACACTCGATTATAAGGCAAAAGATGGCGAAACCTATCAGCTAAACTTCATCGATACTCCGGGGCACGTAGACTTTTCGTATGAAGTGTCACGTTCTCTCGCTGCCTGTGAGGGTGCGTTATTGGTTGTCGATGCTGGTCAGGGGGTCGAGGCTCAGTCGGTGGCAAATTGTTATACCTCCATCGAAATGGGCTTGGAGGTACTTCCTGTACTAAATAAAATGGATTTGCCACAGGCCGATCCTGAGCGAGTAACCCAAGAGATTGAGGATATTATCGGAATCGATGCGTCGGGAGCGGTTCCCTGTAGTGCTAAAAGTGGCATGGGAGTTGAAGATGTTCTTGAAGCTCTAATCGAAGTGGTTCCACCTCCAGAGGGTGATGTTGATGCTGACCTTCAGGCGCTTATTATTGATTCCTGGTTTGATAATTACTTGGGTGTTGTATCTCTCGTACGAGTTAAAGAAGGCACCTTGCGTAAAGGCGATAAAATCTTAATCAAGTCAACGGGCAAAACCCACCAAATTGATGCTGCGGGAGTGTTTACACCGAAGCGTCATGAGACCGGCATTCTTAGAGCAGGTGAAGTTGGTTTTGTTGTTGCGGGTATTAAAGACATTCATGGCGCGCCAGTTGGTGATACCATCACCCATGCTAAAACTCCTGAAGTAGAGCAGTTGCCAGGCTTTAAGAAAGTCCAGCCACAGGTCTATGCCGCTTTGTTTCCAGTTAGTTCTGATGACTATGAGTCGTTTCGCGATGCCTTGGAAAAACTCACCTTAAATGACGCTTCTTTACATTATGAACCTGAGACCTCCGATGCGCTTGGCTTCGGGTTCCGCTGTGGTTTCTTGGGTATGCTCCATATGGAGATTATCCAGGAGAGACTCGAACGAGAATATAACTTAGATTTATTGACCACTGCGCCAACAGTTATTTACGAACTAGTGATGCGTAATGGTGAGGTTATTAAAGTAGATAACCCGTCTCGTCTACCAGACCCCGGTGCAGTAGAGGAGATGAGAGAGCCAATCGTAGAGGCAAATATTCTCGTACCACAAGAGCATTTGGGGAATGTAATTAGTCTTTGTGTTGAGAAACGAGGCATTCAGAAGGATATGCAATTTCTGGGAGGGCAGGTCTCTCTCAAATATGATTTACCAATGAATGAAGTGGTACTCGACTTCTTTGACCGTATCAAATCAGTCAGTCGGGGCTTCGCGTCGCTAGATTATCACTTTGTACGGTTTGAAACGTCTAATTTGACCAAACTGGACGTTCTAATAAACGGTGACAAAGTTGACGCATTGGCGCTAATTATTCATAAAGATAATGCCCACTCAAAGGGACGTTTACTTACCGAGAAGATGAAGGAGCTAATTCCTCGTCAAATGTTTGATGTTGCTATTCAAGCCGCGATTGGTGGTCAAATTGTTGCTCGGCAAACTGTAAAAGCCTTACGTAAAAACGTAACAGCAAAATGCTACGGTGGTGACGTAAGTCGTAAGAAGAAGCTTCTACAGAAGCAGAAAGAAGGTAAAAAACGAATGAAGCAGGTTGGGAGTGTAGAGATCCCGCAAGAAGCTTTCATGGCAGTTTTGAAGATTGATAATTAATACATTGCTTTCGACGTCGTTGGCTTGAGCATCAAGTAGATAAGAGAAGAGTATGGATATAGATTTTCCCCTGATATTGGTTGTACTGACTTTCGCGACGGGTTTGATATACCTTGCCGATGCAATACTCTGGAAACCAAAAAGAGATGCGGCTAAAGATAATTCATCTAGTGCAGCTAGCGAAGAAGAAATTTCTGAAGGCCCTTGGTTAGTAGAAGTTTCTAGGTCTTTTTTTCCGGTACTGGCAATCGTTTTAGTTTTGCGTTCCTTTCTTGTTGAGCCTTTCCAAATTCCTTCTGGTTCAATGTTACCAAGCCTGGAAGTTGGCGACTTTATTCTGGTAAATAAGTATGCCTATGGTTTTCGCCTTCCCGTGGTGGGAACTAAAGTCATTGAAATGGATGATCCGCAGCGCGGTGATGTAATGGTCTTTAAATACCCTAAAGATGGAAAGACCAATTATATTAAGCGAGTTATCGGTGTCCCTGGTGACAAAATTGAATATAAAGACAAGCAGTTATGGATCAACGGTGAGCTTGTCGAAGAGAAACTGTTAGCGAATTTACCTGGGCGCAAACTGTTTGAAGAGACTTTAGGCTCGGTTAAGCATAAGCTGTATGAGCATAAAGCGCAGCTAAATAGAGGTGCTGAAGGTTACTGGGAGATTCCTGAGGGCTCGTATTTTATGGTTGGAGATAACCGGGATAACAGTAATGATAGCCGCTTTTGGGGCGTTGTTCCTGACCACCTGGTTGTCGGAAAAGCCTTTGCGATATGGATGCATTGGCCAAAGTTCTTCTCCATACCTAGTTTTTCGCGTGTTGGTGCTATCGAATAAAGTTTAAGACTTTTGTTTAGCGAGTAGGCAATATCCGTATATTGAACAATACTATTATAAATGTCCTGCTTCTTGGCAGCGCAACGATTCAAATAGATTAACGATGAGGTTATACATGCGTACTGATTCTCGGCAAAAGGGTGCTTCGATGCCAGTGGTCCTGCTTTTTTTGGGTATGGCTGCGATTATTTTAACAATTGCTTTCAAGCTTTACCCCGCGTTTTATGAGCATTGGCAAATTGCATCTGTACTCGAATCTTATGATAAAGAAGTTGATTTAGAAGGGATGTCTGCTGGTGAGCTGGAAACAAACTTCCAAACCCGCTTGTTAACTAACAATGTCCGTACCTTTGATGTTAAGGAAGGCTTCTATGCTGAAGTTACAGATGAAAGTGTTTATATCTCGGTAGAGTATGAAGTTCGCATTCCGATTTATAGCAACATAGATGCAGTGGTCTCCTTCGAAGAGTCTATAGAGAAAAAGTTTTAGTTTAGAGTTATTTATCACCGTCTTTTTTGGAAAAGGCTTGAGCAAAGTTTGGAAAAATTAGTCCCTATGAAACAAAATCGCTTGAGTGCGCTTGAACGAAAAATTGGTTATGCGTTCAAAGATCAAAGCCTGCTAGATTTAGCGTTAACGCATCGTAGCTTTAAAGGTGCGAACAATGAACGCCTGGAGTATTTAGGGGATGCCATACTTAGCTTTGTTATTGCTGAATATCTG
>NZ_LWEY01001202.1:0-1572 GCF_001634935.1 Oleiphilus sp. HI0043
GTACTCTAATCTCGATTCAGCACTAAATCAGGTTGAAATAATGCTTGCTCAAGGGGCGAGTATTATTGATGTGGGCGGTGAGTCTACTCGTCCAGGTGCACAGCCAGTAAGCGTTCAAGAAGAGCTTGATCGTGTTTGTCCTGTTGCTGAAAAAATTCTTCAAAACTTCGATGTCGTATTATCGGTCGATACTAGTACACCGCAAGTCATGCGTGAAACCGTTGCGCTGGGCGCTGGTTTGATTAATGATGTTCGGGCATTTACGCGACCTGGCGCGGTCGAAGCCGTTGCGGGTGCGAATGTCGCCTTGTGTGTCATGCATATGCAAGGTAAGCCCGATACAATGCAAATTCAGCCAGAATATACGTCGGTTGTGGAAGAGGTTGAGGCCTTTTTACTTTCGCGTATTAATACGCTCAAGTCTGCTGGGGTTGATGATCAGCGTTTGATTGTCGATCCAGGTTTTGGTTTTGGTAAAACGCTTTCCCATAATCTGAGCTTATTAGCTGGCATTGAGCGACTAAAACGTATGGGGTACCCTGTGTTGGTTGGGGTTTCTAGAAAGTCCATGTTTGCTGACTTGCTGGGACGAGATGTAGAACAGCGTTTAGCTGGAAGTTTGTCTGCTGCGACACTTGCTGCCTGGCAAGGGGCCGAGATCGTAAGGGTTCATGATGTTGTTGAGACGGTTGATGCGGTGCGTGTTGTTGATGCTGTAAAGCGTGCAGGTTAGGTTTATTTAAGGGTTTTAGGGAAAAGATATGTCTTCAAGAAAATACTTTGGTACAGATGGAATTCGTGGCTGCTTGGGTGAAGGTGCAATTACACCAGAGTTTATGCTTAAGCTGGGTTGGGCTTGTGGTAAGGTTTTCAAGAAAGAAGGCCTCAGGAATCGTGTCATTATTGGTAAAGATACGCGAATATCCGGTTACTTGTTTGAGTCTGCGCTTGAGGCAGGTTTATCTGCAGCGGGTATGGATGTGCGCTTATTGGGCCCAATGCCTACACCAGCCGTTGCGTACTTGACGCGAACCTATAGGGCAAATGCCGGTATTGTTATTAGTGCTTCCCATAACCCTTATCATGATAACGGTATTAAGTTCTTTTCTTCTAAGGGTTTGAAGTTGGATGATGCTGTTGAATTAGAGATTGAATCTTGGCTTGATAAAGACCTTGAAGTCGTAGCGCCCGACCTGCTAGGTAAGGCGAAACGTATTGATGATGCAATTGGCCGTTATGTCGAATGCTGTAAGGCGACCATTCCTTCGTCGATGTCTTTGACTGGTATGAAAATTGTGCTGGATTGTGCGCATGGTGCAACCTACCAGGTGGCGCCTTATGTCTTTAAAGAATTGGGTGCAGAAATCACCACAATTGGTGTGCAACCAGATGGTTTGAATATTAATCGTGATGTAGGTTCGACAAGCCCTCAGGCGCTTGTTGACAAGGTATTAGAAGTTGAGGCTGATCTCGGGATTGCATTTGATGGCGACGGTGACCGTGTCATCATGGTTGATCATAAAGGTGAAGTGGTTGATGGTGATGAGCTGATTTATATTATTGCCAGGAATC
>NZ_LWEY01001203.1:0-3340 GCF_001634935.1 Oleiphilus sp. HI0043
CCGAAGTTAAGGTTCGACCATTCTGTTTCGCTTGTTCTTCAAGCTTTCTTCTAAGCTCTTTTTCCATTCTTAATGAAAAAGCTTTTAATCTGTGTCCGTATTCGTCGCTCATAATTACCACAATAATGAAATATTTATTTAATGGCTACTATTATGATGTTACGGCTGTTTCACTCAACGGATTCCGTTGGCTTTCCGAGGTCTGTTCAAACTAAAGCGAATAAGGATAGAATAAAAGATTGGAAAATAATTGAAAGGATAATTAATGCCGAATCCATATGTTGTTGTCGATGATTGCCCTGACGAGAGTTTCTTGGTCACTAGGATTATCGAACAGCACGAGCAGGAAGTTGATTTATGCATGCTGCAGAATGGTGCGCAGGCGATTGACGTACTGGGTGACCCTGGAAGTCGCACGCCAGATTTGGTTATTTTAGATAACAAGCTACCGTTCTTTACAGGTATTGATGTGATCAAGTCACTGATGAACCAGGCGCGTTTTCACTCTGTGCCGATTGTTTTGATTTCTGCAGGGTTTTCAAAAAATGAAATCAAAGAGGCCTACCGCATTGGTGCAAGGAGTTGCGTGCGGCAGGATCTGGATGTTACCAATTGGAACCGTCAATTAAGAAGTGTTCTGGCTTATTGGCTAACTATTAACGAAGTCCAGTAAGAGCGCCTAATGTAGGGCTTATTCTTAGCCCTACTTTATCAAAGGTTGCCCCTCATAGAAGTCAGTTAAACTCTCAAAATAGGCTGTCATTTTCTTAAGTACTTCATCATCCCAGCGCATTAAAAAGTTCACCATTAGGTAGAAATCGGGGTTTTGGCTGTATCTAGAGTAAACGTTTACGTAATTATCTTGATGCTTACGCTCTTTTTGGCCATCAAAAAGCCCCGTGCATAGGTATATCAGGTCGGTATCTAGAATTTCACACAGAGCAATCAGCTTATTAATGTCTGTTGGAACAGAATTTGTTTTAGTCGGGTTCTCCCAATCGATATAGACCCGTCGTGAAACGCCAATCGCCTCAGCAAGTTCTTGCTGCTTTAATGGTGTGCCTCTTTTTAGACCGTAGGCATTCCTTAGTTCTTTTAATCTTCGGGCAAAATGAGCTTTTATGAGTGGGAATTTAGTTTCGTGAAGCATTTTAGGGTACCGAGATTAACAATTCGTAACATTTTTGTTTACAGTGTAATGTGAACTCTGGTTCACTTTTGTTGACTGATGAAAAAATTAAAGTGCTATATATTGCACAATGATCTAATTTTGTTTTTGACGCAAGCTTTGTTTTGAGGCGCGATAAATTTGGTGGAAGAGGCTTGAACTAATGTGGGGCAGTTCTTCGGAAAGCAGGGTGCTGTATAGGCGTATATGCTGATTGATATATAAGCCCAATTAAGTTCAGTGGGCTTATATATCAATTTAGGAGTCAGCTTGATTTAACGTTTTTTAAGGCGTGATAGAAGGCGGCGAGAATTTCTTTTGTTCGGTGTATTGTTTGAATCAAGGCCTGCTTGGTTTTTACTTATGTGTGCTTTTTTTTGCTTTTCGATAGCGCTCATGGACTCAGGTTCATTTGTTTTTTGAGGAGGTTTGGAAACCGGCTTCCTTGCTTTTACTGCTTTGCTTGAATTAGCTTTTCTGATTATCTTTTGTTTTCTTATCTCGGCTTCGATCAGTGCGATATCTTTTAGAAGAGCTTTTTCATGATCAGGTGTCTTTCGTTTAGTGACTCTTTTTTTTACTTTGGGTTCTTTATCGGTTAGTAATTTACTTACCCACTTCTCATCAAACTCAGGGGGAAATTGCTCCTCAAGATGGGCTGCAATCTTTTTGTTGAGTGTTGACATATCCGTTCTCCTGTCATTGTTCAGCCTCGACTCGCTCGTAAGGTACCGGAAATGTATATGGCGTCCTATAGGCGAGCGAATGCAGTGGGAGGCTGATAGTCCCTAGAAAATTACGTATGATGCTGAAGGATTGTATCGCGGAGTATATGGTGGCCAAGGTTTCTAGCAAGGTCGCATAGAGGGTTGGCTTTCACGTCCGTGTTGTAGTTTTAGTAGTATCGATGGCTTCCAAGCGCGAGGGATAATAGGCGCATCTTAACAGGGGGTCAATAGTGCAATCGTGATTCTTTCATAGTGTTAAGTTTATAGAAAAAAGCTGAGCGATAAATTAATTACTCTTTCGTGATACTTTCGTGAGGAATGTAGCTGAGCCTCTGCGTAACAATGTTTCCACCAAAACAACATAAATGTTTTCCGGAGGAAACTGACATGAAAAAAACTCACTCAAGTATCAAAAAAATTGCGCTGGGGCTTTTACTTCCAGCTTTTAGTGCTCCTTTTGTGCAAGCCGCAGAAGTGGATGTCACTATCGAAAACCTGACCAGAGGAATATTCTTTACGCCCTTGGCTGTTACAGCTCACCCTGAAGGTTCGTCGTTATTTGAACTTGGAAGCGTGGCATCAGATGATTTGCAGGCAATGGCAGAAGGTGGTGATTTAAGCGGAATTGAAGCCAGTTTAGATGCGCTAGGCGCTGTGCAATCCAATAACCCTGCCTCGGGACTTCTTGAACCCGGATCAATGACTTCTACAAGCTTGAATACCGATGGCACAAGCAATGTTCTGCTTAGTGTTGTAGGTATGATCTTGCCTAGTAATGATGGCTTTATTGCTCTGAATGGAATCGAGATACCCAGTGAATCCGGAACCTATACATACTATGCCAAAGCCTATGATGCAGGTACAGAAGCCAATGACGAAGTGGTGGGTAGTGGTGCGGTAGGCGAGGCCGGTTTTCCTGCTCCTGGGCCGGTTGCAGCGACCCTAGGTGAAAATGGTACTGGTATTGTTGCCACTGCTGAAGGTTATGTTCATATCCATCGTGGTGCTTTGGGGGATCTGGATGCTGATGGAGGTGTTTCAGATTTAGATAGTACTACTCACAGATGGTTGAACCCAATTGCCAAGATTACTGTAACGGTAAGCGAATACAGGGCAGAGCTATGAACGGTTATTTTTCTATCAATAAGAAGTTGATGAGTGGAGCCCTGCTGGCCTCATCGCTAATTCTATCCGCGTGTTCTGATAACGACTCTAAGCAGGATGACATGCTTGAGTTTGAAGTTACAGTGAGCAACTTGACGGCTGGTCAGCCTTTATCGCCTGCTGCAGTTTTATTGCACGATTCCCAATGGAAGAGTTTTCAGACGGGTCATAGGGCGAGTGATGAACTCGAGTTACTAGCTGAAGGGGGAGACAACAGCCAGTTCTTATCCTCATCGCTTGACGATTCTTACGTTTATCTTGCTGAGTCTGGTGCTGGAAT
>NZ_LWEY01001204.1:0-1070 GCF_001634935.1 Oleiphilus sp. HI0043
GTTACTGATGGACGTTCAAACTCTGTCAGCGAAAGCGATATGAGCTGCTCTCCCGCTACCTCAAACGAAGGTAGCTTCAGCACTGAAATTAACCTAAGCAGCCTTCAAGACGGCGACATCACTATTAATGCAAGTATCGCTGATCGAGCTGGAAACCAGGCAACTGACCAAGATAGTGTTAGTAAAACCGCTTGTGCCCCAGATAATACTGTTGAAATTTGTGATAACGATAGCGATGGTATTTCAAACGGTGACGAGATAAGCCTGGGTCTCGACCCTGATTACTACGATAGTGATGGTGACGGCTTTAGTGATCTTGAAGAGCTAGGGGCCGATCTCAGTTCACCATTTGACTCGGATGGAGATGGCATTCTCGATGCCTTGGATACTGACTCGGATAATGATGGCATTAACGATGCTGGAGAGCTGGGAAGCGACCCAAACCTTCCTCAAGATAGTGACAACGACGGCACACCTGACTATCGAGATCGAGACTCAGACAATGACCATATTCCTGATTATCTCGAACATAAGTTTGTAGCTGAAGATTTTGATAATGACTCTATCCTCAACCACCTTGATTTGGACAGTGATGGAGATGGCCTCCCCGGTGCCATTGAAAATGGCGTCGCATTGCACCTCGACTCGGATGACGATGGTATCGATAACGGCTTTGACGTCGACCTGACTGGAGGAGAAGACCTCAACCTGGATGGTATTGATGACGCGATAAGTCTTTTGGATAGCGATGGCGATAATAGCTACAACATCTTTGACCTGGACAGTGACAACGATGGTATGAATGATGAACTTGAAGCTGAGTTAACTGCCAGCTTAGACAGTGATGGTGACGGTATCAATGACGCCTACGATGTTGACAGCACCGGGGGCATCGATACCAACCTGGATGGTATCGACGATATCATTAACCCACCAGACACTGACGATGACGGCTTTCCGGATTATATCGATCTCGATAGTGACAATGACGGTTTTACAGACGTGGTGGAATCAGGTGGTACCGATAACAGCCCTATTGACGGTATTCATGACACTCCCGATTCGCAAAC
>NZ_LWEY01001205.1:0-5817 GCF_001634935.1 Oleiphilus sp. HI0043
ATCTCTTTATGATTTTGTCCTAAGCACCCTTCATGCTATATATCAACCACTGACCATTCTCACTTCGTAATTCCACAGTTGATTCGTCTTTAATTTCTTCTCCGTTGTCATCTTCACCTACAATGAGAAGAGTGACATTGGCTTCACTTCCATCAATGTCGTAACCATCGGTTTCAATCGAACCATTTGCCTCGTTAATGGTTTTAGAAATCTTCTTAAACTTACTAATTCTCTTTCTAGAGTCGATTCGTTCTTTAATTTTGCCTGTTGTTAGTGCTGACATTTGATTCAATACTTGATCATCATCCAAGTTGCCTTCGAGAACCAAATCAAAAAACTGTTCAACAGCATCACTTGGAGATGGATCTGAAGAGCCGCACGCCATTAACGGTAGAAAAAGAAAAATACATAAAACTTTTTCCTTTAGACTGTACATAAAACTAGCTCCAATATTCTTATTACTTAAGGGAAACTGACAGGTGAACCAGCGCCACCTTCATGAGCAAATACAATTTTTGTGATTCTCCACTGGTCGTTATCTAACGTGAAACTAAACTTATCCTTTGAAAACCAAGTCTCGTCTTTTATCTCTCCAGAAGTCTTCGCGATTACTGTTGCGCTAACAACCTCTCCATCTTTCTCTACAAACTCTTCTTTCTCTATCTCAATATTCACATCTGAAAGCTCAAGTATGTTGCCGTATACTCCCAAGACCGGAATAAATTGCATCTCATACGGCTGTTCATTTTTGTCTGCATACTCGAATTTTTCACCTAACTTTGTTTTCAATCGACCAGTTGTAAAACCAAGAAATGCATGTTTGTTCTCGTTATCTTTAAGGTCTGAATATATGAGCAACTCGTAAAACTCTTCGACAATTTCATTTGGGTCTTGGCTCCCACACCCTGTAAGAAAAACAGATAACACAAGTACAAAAATTATTTTCATGTCGATTCCTTATTTACTTCAATAATGCGTTGAAACCATCAGCCATAGCCTTAGAAAGCGCCTCTATAACCACATGGCATGTTTCACTTTCTTCGGCCTCAGCTTTGGGTATTGAGTTGCACTCTTCGACCAATGCGATCAATCGATCTTCGTCAGCTATTAACTCTTCAACAGTTGGCACCGATTCTCCGCAGCCGCTTAAAAAAATTGTTGAAAGCGACAGACAAAATATTCCAGTTTTTTTCATTATTAGATCCTTATGATGTTTAAGTCATATCTGGTGAGGCTTCGTTGAATGCGTACTCGAAAATAATCTTGCTAGAGCGGGAAGC
Source organism: Oleiphilus sp. HI0043 (assembly GCF_001634935.1). Taxonomy (NCBI): domain Bacteria; kingdom Pseudomonadati; phylum Pseudomonadota; class Gammaproteobacteria; order Oceanospirillales; family Oleiphilaceae; genus Oleiphilus; species Oleiphilus sp. HI0043. The sequence continues at coordinate 1,281 of NZ_LWEY01001205.1, forward strand.
TACCTCGGCAATCAATGGTGGCTATGAGTTTTGCATAAAGCAGAATCATTAATTCCACCATTCGCCCAAGCTAACTACTAAAGAAATTAATACAGGTCTTAGATACCTAAAACGCACTTGTGTTTCCTTAACAGCACTCAATTATCCCAATTTGGGATAATGCTAGCACGCTAATAACATGACCACAATATGGAAAGGTCTGTTAACACACCAAAATATAAACGATTTCAAGATTGGCTTATTAAATCTAGGGTAGCCAAGGAATTGACACAGATTGAATTTGCTAAACTTCTAAACGAGCATCAATCGTACGTATCTAAAATTGAATCTGGCGAGAAAAGAATATCAGTGCAAGAGTATGCCCAGATAGTTAAAGTTCTAGGTATTGACCCACTAGAAGGTTTGAAGATTTTAGAGTAAAAAGAAAAGTCATTTATGCTACTTTCCTCCCCGTTACATCTTCGAAAATGGAATAAATGTCCTCCACCTGACACACTTCTTTGCCACCAATAGATTGCTGTGAGGCGTGAGAAATATTTCCAACAGGCTCATTTGACGCAGTTTCTACTGTGATAATGTCAGGCTCAGAATAAGCATAATATTGGCCAGCTATCTTACGACCATCTATAGAATTCTGATTTATCCATTTCTTTAGAGTATTTATTGAAGGCTGCGATCCTTTTTGAAAATAAACCTCTCTATACTGTGAAAGTTTCATTAGCTTTCTAGTTTGACCGCTACCAAGAATTCCTTCATCATTACTCTTAATCAAGAACACTTCTCCCAAAATATTACCCGCTCATTACTGCTTGCGCCAACCGGCTTAATAATTATACCCCTGATAGACATACTTGGTCAATAGCCAAAATTTGCTTTTTTCCATTTTTTTTACTTTTTATAGCAAAAATATCTTTACACGCCCCTATTTTGTGCTCTACCATTATTTTTGCCACGCAAATCATATAATAAGGAATCTAAATGGGCGCACCCAGAAGAAACAAAGACCTTCCCAAAAACCTCTATCTGAACAAGAACTCTTTCAGATACCAGCTTCCAGACGGCAAAAGAGTCTCACTAGGAACAGACAAAGAAAAAGCGATAAAGCAAGCAAAACAACTTAATGAAAAATACGAGCTTCATAAGGAAAAACTGCGCATAGAAGCACTATCCATAAAACTGGATGCAGAAAGACGAGACAACAAGAATGAACCAAGCTTTAAAAATGTCATTTTCAGGTTTGAAGGTGAATATCTTGCGCACAAATTCAAAGATCAAACTCTCTACAATAAAACGCGCGTAACAAAGCGGCTAGAAGATCACTTTAGGGACAAGGCCCTGATCGACATTGAAATGAAGGATTGGTCAAACTGCTTTGACTCGCTAGAACTATCACATGATGCATTTAAAAAACACAAAACAGTAGTAACGCAGATCTACGAATTCGCAAAAAGAAAAGGTCTTATCCCACCCGAAAAATACAACCTAGGAAAATTACTCGATTACACCCCGCCAATGAAGAGTGACGGGGTTCGTGAGACAAACACAAAAAAACGCGACAAAATGTCTTCAGATCAGTTCAGAGATGTATACGAAAATGCACCGGAATGGATGCAGGATTTACTGAAAGGAGCACTACTAACCGGGTTGCGGCAAGGAGACCTTTTAAAACTCAGGTTTACCGCCATCAGAGATAACTGGATATGCGTAACCCCCAACAAAACCCAAGAAGACCAAGTACCTCAAAAAATAAGATTTGAGATAAAAGGCGATCTAAAAGAATTAATCGACAAGAGACGAGCAATCGCCAAAACACAAGACAACTGCCCTTATGTCTTTTCCTGCCCAACCAAAGTAAAGAGTTTAGGCAAAGAAAAAACACACATAAATCAAATACTGAGAAGCAACATAGTCAGCAAGTTCAGAAAACTCTCTAGACCTCTTAACACCTATCGCACATACAACGAATCAGAGTTAAACCCTCCAACCTTCCATGAAATTAGAGGACTATCAGCTCGTTTAACTAAAAAACATCTAACAATAGACGGTAAAAAGTTTGACGACAGATTAATAGGGCTTAGGCTAGGACATCGAGACCCTACAGTAAACGTAGTTACAAGCAAATACAGTCACGATCATGATGACATTGAAGATTATTACCGTGTCGAACCACTACTAGATTGGAACGACCTCATAGATGGCAATATAAGCTAATAAACAAACCAGCAAGGCGTGGCAATAAAGTTTTGCCACCAACAGAAATCATCAAGGAGTTATCAGACAGACTATCAATTAAGTTACTGCACTTTTTTTGCCTAAGTTTTGCCACGCAAAATAAGACAAATTATAACAGGCTGTTTTTTAAGGGGAAATTGGTAGGACTAGGCAGATTCGAACTGCCGACCTCTACCATGTCAAGGTAGCGCTCTAACCAACTGAGCTATAGTCCTATTTCAAGCATCGCAAGGAGAGCGACTTGAATAAGGCGCGTAATTTATCAAACAATTCAGCGCCTTGCAATGAGAATATTAGAAAAATATTCTTACGAATCTAGATTGCACTTTATATCTAGAAATCTAAGCCTGTACTTAAGTAAACACCGCTAAAATCAACATCAACTTCGATATCAGCACTGCCTATATCATCAATCTTGATTGCCATAGTGCGATAGCCTAGCTCAACAAATGCTAAGCTAATATTTTGACGAATACGGGCACGGGCATCATAAATACCATTACCAGAATACGAAATACCCGATAACTCAGCGCCAACTGCCATACCAGTAAAAGGCAGCTCTACTTCAGCTTTTGCATAGGGCAGCGGTAGAAAGTTATCAATAGTAGAGGTCGAGCTTTCTGTATCACCCTCAACATTAAGCTGACCGTCAAAAACCTTAATATCTAAACCAACATCAACCGAAACCCAGTTATCGAGAATTTCATAGTAAGCAATTACATCATAGTGAGTCAGGTCTAAATTAGTCGTAACAGGCCCTTCCACACCAGCAAAACCATCGCCTGCTTCATCAATTTCGCCAGATTCAGTCTGATCAAGGGAAGTTAGTCGGACCTTTATATTTGGAATCAGTGGCACGGGGTGTTCAAATGAAGCCGCGAGTTCGAAGAAACTATCGTCTTCGAAACCTAGGTCTTTTTCAAAATCAACTGTTTCACCAGCGGTGGCATCACCACCAATGCCTGCATACCAATAACTTGCTTCAACAGTACCGCCAATAAAATCGGCTTGAGCCGTGGCGCTTGCAGCCAAAACGAAAGGAGCGAGGAGTTTTGTAACTTTTTTCATAGATACTTACCTTATTGAATTCTCTTAAGAATAAAACTATTAGCGTAAGTATAGAGGGAGTTTTTGATTTTGCTTGCTTGATTCGTTGCAGCTTAGATTAAAAAGCTGCAACGAAGTCACAAAATTTAGTCAAATGAAATACCTAAACGCTGACCTACCTCTTCGTAAGTTTCGATCACGCTACCAAGACCTTGCCTAAACCTGTCTTTATCCATCTTCTTACGAGTTTCTTTATCCCAAATACGACAGCCGTCCGGGCTAAATTCATCACCAAGAACAATTCTACCTTCAGACAAACCAAACTCTAGCTTGTAATCAACCAATAGCATACCCGCCTTGTCAAACATTGCTGACAGCACATCGTTTACTTGATAGGTAAGCTTTTCCATTTCGACAAGCTGTTCTTTCGTGGCCCAACCAAAGGATACACAGTGAGAAACGTTAATCATTGGGTCATGCAGAGCATCATCTTTTAGGAATAGTTCGAACGTAGGTGGAGTCAATTCTTTTCCTTCTTCAACACCTAGGCGACGTACTATGCTACCCGCTGCATAGTTACGAACAACACACTCCACAGGCAACATTTCAAGATTTTTTACCAGGCACTCGTTATCTGATAGCAAGGCTTCAAAATGAGTTTCGATACCAGCCTCTTCTAAAGCCTGCATGATAAAAGCGTTAAACTTATTATTTACCATGCCCTTTCGATTCAGCTGCTCCATTTTCTCGCCATCAAAAGCAGAGGTATCGTCTCTAAACAAAAGAACAAATTTGTTTGGATCTTCTGTGGTATAAACTGATTTTGCTTTACCAGCGTAAAGTTCTTTCTGCTTTTGCATAAAAAGGAAACTCCCGAGAGTGGCTCTAAGATTAAGAGCAATAGTATTGAAAAATTTCTATAGTGTTTTAATGAGCAATGATATCGCAGCTATTTAGGCAATAAACACATATCAAATCATGATATGTGTTCAAAAATAATCGTTAATAGTTCGGTAGCTGTATTGGAGTCAAAGCTATCATTCAAGGCCTTGACTCGAACCTCATAGGCATCAGCCTGTTCGAGTGCGCTGCCGGATATCTCGATAGAGAAGTTATGCTCTTTAGCTTTTTCTTGACGATGCTCTTCCGTCGAAAACCATGAATCCAGCTCATCTCGACTTAAATAACTGACAAAGTACTTTCCTTGCGACTGATCTATATCAGAAACCAGCACCTCTGAAGCTTTAAGCGCTTTACC
>NZ_LWEY01001206.1:0-4132 GCF_001634935.1 Oleiphilus sp. HI0043
GTGGAATTGAAACGCGCTCGCGGATTTTATCTGCATATTCTATGAAGTATGCTTCGCGTCGGCGTGTTGATTCCTTAATGTTATGACCTACCATGCTTGGGCTTTCGTAGGTGCCGCCGGAAATTTCCAGTAAATCAATTCCCGCTTTTGCAAGGGTTTCGACTACTTCCATAGATTCTTCATGAGAGAACCCTCCTTTCGAGTAGTCAGCAGAATTTAATTTAATGCCAATTGGGTAATTATCATCTGTGGCTTCACGAATAGCACGGTAAACCTCTAATACAAAGCGCATTCTATTTTGTAAGCTACCGCCCCACTTGTCTTTTCTCTGGTTGTGGTGTGGAGATAAAAACTGGCTAACCAAATAACCGTGAGCGCCATGAATTTGTACACCATCGAAGCCTGTTTGTTTGGCAAGTTTTGCGGCGGTCGCAAACTTTTCGATTATTTCTAAAATTTCGCTTTCTTCGAGCGCACGAGGGGTGGCAAAGGTGTTTTCAAGCCCCCCACCTAAAGGAATAGCAGAGGGGGCGACTGGCTGCTTTGTTAAAAACGTTGGCGATTGCTTACCTGGGTGGTTTAATTGCATCCAAACTTTGGTGTCATTCTGCTTTGCAGCGTCCGCCCATTGAATGAAGCTCTCGAGGTCGCTTTCGTTATCTAGAACAACGTTTTTTGGTTCGCCAAGTGCTGCCCGGTCAATCATGACGTTACCTGTGATAAGTAACCCAGTACCGCCAGCTGACCAGGTACGATATAACTTAGCAAGTCGCTTGCCCGGATTGTGCTGTTTGTCTCCCAGTTGTTCGCTCATTGCAGACTTAAAGAATCGATTTTTAACGTTTACATTACCTTGTTGATATGGCGTAGCAAAACTTAGACTTGGGTGTGTAGTGCGTGACATGAGAACCTCGGTTTTTGGTTTTTATCTTATTTTGCTAATAATATAGATCTATATTTGTGACCGCTAGTCATGAATAGTGTAATACACATTCCTACCAATGGATTAATCGCAGACAATAAAAAGCCCGGCAACGGCCGGGCTTTAGAAAGTAAAAGCTAAGTTAGCAAATTACTCTGGTGTACCACACTCGGCAGCAGTTGGATTTTCAGAACAACGGATTTTCCAAAGCATTTTTAAAGCTTTAGGGTGGTGGTTACCCTCTGCTTTTAGAGCCATACGGATTTCACGCTTAAACTTAGTAATTTCTTCCTTAGTTTTAGCATCTGTTTTGATCCAATACTTCGCTGGGATTTCCGCTTCAGCATCCTTAACCATTTTATTAATGTCAGGAATACGAGAAAGAATGTACTCACGCATCTTTTGACCAAAGTCGTCTGCAAAGCGGTCCTTGTGAGTAACAAGCTGCATCATGCCGTAAAGGAGTTTTTCGTCGATAATACCGCCGTTCTCGCCGAGACCGTGATATAACTCAAATACGTTATAACCAAGCGCGACCATTGGTAGAATGTCGATATTACCGTTATTGAACTGGCCCGAGAAAGTGGTCAAAGAAGTGCCGACCGGAGACGCACCAACTAGGTTAGCAAGCTTCAAACTTTGTGGATCTTCGTTAAGAACCGAGATCTTTTTGCCGCTAAATTCTTCAACTGAGTCAATATTTCTGTCTCTTACGAATAGGTAAACAGAACCAACAGGCAAAGTACCAACCATCTCGTAATTACCATTCGTAAGTAGCTTGCCAACTTTCGGGTTAGTCAAGGCCTTTAGAACGATACCAAGCTGCTTCTCGTTGTTGATGCCACCAATTGCATCCAAGGTACCACCAAATGGAACGTATGGGCTACTCAATATAGAGGTAAGAAATACACCATCACACATACCGGCTTTAAAATCATTAGAGGCAACTTTTTCATCGGTAAAAGCTTCCAAATGGATATCTAGACCCCAAGGAATAGCTTTTGCTTTCAAGTCAGCGAAGAATGTCATTGCAGGACCGTTTTTTCCAACCGGGTCGTACATACAGAACTTTTTCTTTTCAAGTGCAGAAGCTGTGGCAGCAGTCGACAGCATTACTAGCGCAAGTATAATTCGACGAAATGTCATAATGTTTCCTTAATCCTCATTAATTGTTTGATGTGTAAGAACGTTCTTTTCTTATCGTTATTATGGTGCGAATTATAACAAAGACATGTTCGAAAAGAGACATCAAAATTGACTGCTAGTCACAAAAATAGATTTAAATTTTGGCAATATTAATATTTTCTTGTAAATACAATTGCTTACCATTTTCAGAGAGGAGTTGTTAAATTTGGTTAGCTGTTTTTCATATCTGCGTTAAAGAAACTTTCAAGCTCCTTGGACTTAGCTTGAGCGTCCTTGTATCCGAGAGCTATGAGCTCTCGCATAAACTCCCCTTCAAACAAAAGATAGCTAGCCAGGCTCACGCCGCCTTCAATTGGTTCCTTGTTTAGACCAAAAAACTGTTTAATAGGTCCGGGTAGTTTGGAAACATGTTTAATTGCAATTTCATCAATTGGTTCGCTTGGGTTTATCACCAAGGTATCAATAAACCTTAATCCCAAATCGTTGGCGACTGCTTCTGGGTCCTCAACTCTTTTTAAAAGGCTGTTGATGACAGCGACCTTTTCAACGTCCTTTTCTACAACATCAATAAACATTCCGTTTATAACATGCTCTAAGATAGAGGGTCGCTTTGGCTCTTTTTTACTTTCCTTGCGAATATGACGATTGGTGAGGTTCGCGCTAACACCAATAACCAAAATTCGATTCGCACCAAGGTGAACTGCAGGGCTAAGCGGTGCCATATTACGAGCAACACCATCGCCAAAGTACTCTCTATGTATCTTGACTGGTGGAAATATGGTCGGGATAGCAGAAGAAGCCATGAGGTGATCAAGCGTTAGTTTTGTTTTAACGCCCACCCTATTCCCTGATTGCCAACCAGTAAGGTGGTCTTCACCTTGGAAAAAACTAACACTTTGGCCGCTTCGATAACCACAACTTGTCACACTAACTGCCTGTATGTCGTGCTTCTTGATGTTGGTTGTGAGTTGTCCGAAATCAGCTTCTTTTTTTAATAGCTCTCTTAAGGGGGCGTTATTGAACATGGAGCCTGGCACATCAATGCCATCTCCGCTGACGAAACCTCTAACAAACTGGCCTAGGTTTTTTGCAAGATTCCAATAGTCGGATTTGTATACCTTATCAGAGCTAAGGTTTAACCAAAGATCTTCGAGACTGTCGACACTATGCCTGAAGATCTTACCCCCTCCTCCTAGCCCCACGGCGTTTAAAGCTCCTGCGGAACTGCCGCAAATGACAGGAAAGGGATAGTCAAAGCCAGGAAACTGTTCTGCAATTGCCTTAAGAACACCGGCCTGGTAAGCGCCTCGTGCACCACCACCCGTTAAAATCACCCCTGCTGTCATATTAATTATTCCAAATAATGTACTTTGTAAGAATGCTGCGATAGCAGCTTGTTTCCGCTCAAAGAATAGATAAGTCTCAATAGTAAAACTATTCTAGGGCATATATGCGGACAAGCACTAACCTTGCATAAACTTAATAGTGATAATAAAAATCTATATAGAATAAGACGGTCTATATCTGATCAAAAAAGCAGCATCTTTAGCGCTATAATTAAGTTAATGATAAAGATAGATCGTTATATGGTTTTCCGTTTTTAAATTAGAGCATTAATTTGTAGTCGGAGGTGTCCTATGAAACGTTTATATTACCTTAGCCCTTCAATTGACAGTGTCGACCAAGTTTCGAAAGATTTGCATGAGCATGGTATTACTGACTGGAACTTTCATATTATTAGTACTAATGAAGAGGGTCTATATAGCGGCGTTTTTCAAGGTAGTTGTCGCCTGAGCATTTAAGCTGCTTGTTTTTCCTTCTCCGGGTTCAACTTAACGTCACCCACTTTCTCCCAGTTCCGCGTAGCTTTTGACCACCTTATTTGGTTCTTTCTTTTCATCTTGCGATAAAGCTCATCCCTCTTCGATAATATTTCTTCATCCAGACCTAAGTGCCTTTGCTCTGGGGTAACAAAGTTAATTCGACTATGCCGGTGCTCTGTGTTGTACCAAGTGACAAACTCTTTCACCCAAGTTCTTGCTTCATCGATTGATTTAAATCCCT
>NZ_LWEY01001207.1:0-2620 GCF_001634935.1 Oleiphilus sp. HI0043
CCTGATTGGTGTATCTCTCGCCAGCGTACTTGGGGTGTTCCGATTACTTTGTTTGTTCATAACGAGACACAAGAGCTTCATCCTGATACACAAAATTTGATCGCTAAAGTAGCTGAGAAAATTGAACAGAAGGGTATTGATGCCTGGTTCGAATTGGATGCGAGCGAATTATTAGGTGATGACGCTGAGAATTACACAAAAGTAACCGACACTTTAGATGTTTGGTTTGACTCGGGCGTGACGCATGCCGCGGTATTAAAGCAGCGCGAAGAGCTAGGTCAGTACCCTGCCGATTTATACTTGGAAGGCTCGGATCAACACCGTGGTTGGTTCCAGTCCTCTTTGAAGACGGGTATCGCGATTAATAATGCAGCACCTTATAAGCAGGTGTTAACACACGGCTTCACCGTTGATGGTGAAGGCAAGAAGATGTCCAAGTCTTTGGGTAACGTTGTTTCGCCACAAGAAGTGATGAACAAGCTAGGGGCTGATATCTTGCGTTTCTGGGTAGCGGCAACAGACTATAGTGGTGAAATGACGGTTTCTGACGAGATCCTCAAGCGAGCTGCCGAATCTTATCGTCGTATTCGAAATACTGCGCGCTTCCTGTTGTCTAATATCAATGGTTTTGAGCCAGAGAAGGACTTGGTAGCGCCTGAAGAGATGATGTCACTAGATCGTTGGGCGGTTGATAAAGCCTTAGAGCTTCAAACTGAATTGCAAGAAGCTTATGACGAGTATAGTTTTCTTAGTGTTTCACAGAAAATTGTTCACTTCTGCGGCGTTGATTTAGGTGGTTTCTATCTGGATATCATCAAAGATCGACAGTACACCACTCAGGCAGATAGTCTAGCTCGTCGTTCATGCCAAACAGCGATGTACCATATTCTTGAAGCGATGACTCGCTGGATTGCGCCAGTTCTAAGCTTTACTGCAGACGAAATCTGGGCGGTTATGCCTAAGCCTAAGGGTGAAGAACGTGCATCAAGCGTAATGCTTTGTTCCTGGTACGAAGGTTTGTTTGCGATGGATGCAGATAGCCAGCAAGGTTCTGAGTTCTGGGCAACGGTGCTAGAAGCGAAAACGGCTGTGAATAAGCGTATCGAAGAAGAGCGTAATGCGGGCAAGATCAAAGGTTCTCTTGGAACAGAAGTGAGCTTGTATTGTGAAGGCGGTTTGTACGAAGTGCTTAAGTCCTTGGGCGATGAGCTACGTTTTGTCTTGATCACCTCTGAGGCGACAGTTGGCGAACTATCGGCTGCTGAAGGTGCGCTACCAAGCGAAATGGAAGGCTTACTGATCAATGTTAAAGCATCTGAACACCAGAAGTGTGAGCGTTGCTGGCATCACCGTGAAGATGTCGGTCAGCATGAAACGCATAAAGATTTATGTGGCCGTTGTATTGATAATGTTGATGGCGCTGGCGAACAGCGACAGTTCGCATGAGCCAAGCAAACATGACCAATACAGCGAATGATTCAGCGCAGGTGAGCTTGTTTGCCCATATGCTGCGCTGGCTATCACTGAGCACCGTCATTATTGTTGTCGACCTGCTCACTAAATTTTATGCCAGTACGAATCTTGAGTATGCGGTACCTGTACCGGTGATTGATGGCTTTTTTAACTTTACCTTATTACATAATACCGGTGCAGCGTTTAGCTTTCTGGCAACGGAGTCAGGCTGGCAGCGTTGGTTCTTTGTCATCTTGGCAACCGGTGTCAGTGCCGCGTTAGTTGTCTGGCTAAGAGGTTTACGAGAAGAGCCTTGGGTTGCCTGCTCGGTCGCCTTGATATTAGGCGGTGCGATAGGGAATTTATATGACCGTATGACCTTAGGTTATGTTGTCGACTTTCTTCATTTCTATTGGAATAACTATCATTTCCCTGCCTTTAATATCGCTGATACGGCGATTTCTATTGGTGCTGCAATGATGGTCATAGATGTTTTTCGTGGCAATAAACCAGACTCTGAGGATGGTTTATAGTCCCTTGTATTTGTGAGAGCACAGGCTCTCACCTTGTTATTTGAGTGGTACAAAATTTGTCTTTAGTTGTCGGTGAAAATACTCTGGTTACATTGCACTTCTCGTTAAGTATGGAAGATGGCGCAGTGATCGATTCTACCTTTGATAAGAACCCAGCACGCTTTGAGTATGGTGATGGTCAATTACCCGATGGTTTTTTATCCTTCTTAGACGGGATGAGTGAAGGCGAAGAAGGAGAATGGCAGGTTCCACCAGAGAAAGCTTTTGGCATGCCTAACCCAAACAATCAGCAAGTCATGAAGCGAGCAGACTTCCCGGAAGATATGGAATTAGCTGAAGGCTTAATGATCTCCTTTGCCGACGCAAACCAGTCTGAGTTGCCTGGCGTGGTTAAAGCCTTTGATGAAAATGAAGTGACCATTGATTTTAACCACCCTTTAGCGGGCCAGACCTTGTCGTTTAAGGTTCAAGTTGTCTCGGTTGAGGCCTTGTAAATGAAGATTAAACTGGCGAACCCTCGTGGCTTTTGCGCGGGTGTTGATCGTGCTATTGAGATTGTTAATCGTGCACTCGAAGTCTTTGGTGCCCCCGTCTATGTGCGCCACGAAGTGGTCCATAACCGCTTTGTGGTCGAT
>NZ_LWEY01001208.1:0-2379 GCF_001634935.1 Oleiphilus sp. HI0043
GATTAAACGACGGCCACCGTACTTCCCGAAGGGCATTTGTGTATTGGCTATTTTTACCAGGTGCTGCTTTTCGATCATGTGTTGATAATAACTCGCATGGCTTGAACTTCTAGCCCTGTTTTTTCAATATATTCCTGACAAGCACTTTGTCTGTGACGCAGAGCGTCGATTTCTTCGTCGCGAATTAAAGGGTTCTTTTCCTGGAGGCTAATCAGGCGCTGAATTTCATTACCTAGCTCCCTGTTCATGTCTTCGCTAGCTTGGCTGATCAATGAAGGAACCGAAGCTTCGGCAGTTTTTTGAGCATGCTCAAGTAGTGTACCAATATCGTTACGGATCTCTTTCAATACGGCATGCGCCATCGATCGCTTAAGCCCTTTGCAGAGCTCATTAAGCTGCTCGTAGGGTAAAACTTCGCTAAGGTCGCGGCCGGTAATATTAACAACGATCCGCTGAGGCGATACCGGCAAAAATTTGTCAAGCTGCAGAGACTTTGGTGCCATGCTGTTCAGCGCGAATATGGCTTCCAAAAATAAAGTACCAGGTTCAACACCTTTTACCGACATGGTTGCCAAGGCTGCATTACCAAGCTCTCCTGTTAAGGTTTGCTCGATTAGATCGGTCACCATCGGGTGTTCCCATGAGACAAACTCGACATCTTCCCGGACAAGCGCTTTCAAACGGTGGAAGGTTAAGGTGTTGCCTTCATCGTTTAAGCCGGGAAAGTGCTGCTCCAGCATGTGCTCTCCAGGGCGAATGATCAGAGTCTGGTCTGACTGGTACTCTTGTTCAACACCGTAAAGGTTGAACTGCTTTTCCATGTAAGAGGACAGGTCCTGGCTTGCTTCCTCAGATTCGATCAAGGCAATGATTTTCTCGGCTTCTTCAGGATTGCAGGAGTTAAGCTCAAGTAGGGGGTCACGACCCGTTTGAAGAGCTGCCATAGCCGCATCGCGATGCTCACGGGCTTGTTTGATAAAAGACAAGGCCTGATCAGATTGAAAGTCACCTTCGCTTAAGTAACTTTCCAGTTCGACGGCAAACTGTTCATAAATTGCAAAGCCTGCCGCACAGCTGTGAGTGAAGGCATCCAGAGCCTGGTCATACCAGTTGAATAAACCCTCTTGGCGGCTGCCAGGAATGAAGGGCACATGAATATTGACGTCATGTGTTTGCCCGATTCGGTCTAAGCGGCCGATACGTTGTTCGAGTAGGTCAGGGTTCTCTGGTAAGTCGAATAACACTAAGTCGTGTGAAAACTGGAAGTTTCGGCCTTCGCTGCCAATTTCTGAACAGATTAAGGCTTGTGCACCTTCCTCTTTATCAGCAAAGTAGGCAGCGGCTCTATCACGTTCAATAATACTTAAACCTTCGTAGAAGGCTGCTGTTCGCAGGCCTTCTCGTAGTCGAAGATAGGACTCCAGCGCTAAAGCCGTTTCAGCACTGGCGCAGATGATCAGGACTTTCTCATCTCTGTTATCTTTCAGGAACTGGGTTAGCCAAGTGACTTTCGGATTCTGTTTAATGCCGGCTTCATCTTCAAATTGATCATCACCAACAGCTGCATCGAGTGGGTGAGGCTGTAGGATTCTATCCGGGAAGCCTTCAACACCTTGGCGAGTATTGCGGAACAGTATTCTACCGGTGCCATGCTGATCAAGTAGCCTTTGTATTGCTTCCGGAATATCGATATTTTGTGCATCATCACCGAGTAGGGAAAGGGCTTTAATTGGCAGTGACGAGCCGTCTTCAAGACCTTGAAGCTCTCCGACCAAATCAGAGATTTCCTGATAGTTTTGTTCTTGCTCAATAAATTTTTCTAAGGAGTGAAAACGGTCAGGGTCGAGCAAGCGCAAACGGGCGAAGTGGCTCTCGATACCGGCTTGCTCAGGCGTAGCCGTAAGCAATAGTACGCCGCGGCTTCTAGCTGCCAAGGCTTCAATGCACTGGTATTCGATGCTGCTTTCTGATTCGCTCCAATGTAAGTGATGCGCTTCATCGACAATCAGTAAATCCCAGTCGGCCGCTAAGGCTGCGGTTTTTATATCTTCATTAATCAGGAAGTCCTGATGGCAGAGAACTAGCTGCTCGGTCTCAAAGGGCTTTTCGATACCTTCTTCGGTCAAACTATCAAAACGCTCACGATCAAAGATAGAAAAGCTGAGATTGAAGCGGCGTAGCATTTCGATCAGCCATTGATGCACCAGTGTAGAAGGAACGACGATCAAAGCTCTTTTGGCTAAACCATTGTGCAACTGGGCGTGGAGAATCATGCCTGCTTCAATGGTTTTACCTAGTCCTACTTCATCGGCTAGCAATACTCTCGGGGCATGGCGCTTCGCGACAGTATCAGCGATATATACTTGATGAGGAAGTAAG
>NZ_LWEY01001209.1:0-1056 GCF_001634935.1 Oleiphilus sp. HI0043
GAAATTTAGGTAAACGATTTGATTTTGGTTCAGACTGGGAGCGCAATTTCTTGTGGTACCGCTATAGGTTCTTGTCTAACAAGAGTAAGCCAGCTTCTCATGTGCGCATGATGTCAAAGATAGAGGAGCAATATAATTCAGAACAAATAAAACAGATGCTACCTTCTGAATTGCAAAAACTCATGAATTGCATAATGGCGCTTTCTGAGCAGGTAATAGAGTAATGCGTGAATGGGCTCCTTCAGAGGGAGTAGATGCCACGAGCGAACTAATGAATATAATTACCTGCGATGATTCTATAGCTGTTCTTGCTGGAGCTGGTGCAGGTAAAACTGAATTGTTGGCCCAAAAAGCAAGTTACTTGTTTTACACCGCAAATTGCCCTTGGCCGAAAAGAATATTGTCGCTTACATTTAAGACTGAAGCTCAAATAAATATAAAAGAGCGGGTCAGTAAGCGTTGCGGAGATAAGGCTGCTCGGTTTGATTCTTTTACGTTTCATGCATTGTGCAAAAGTATTGTCGATAGATTTAAGAACACTCTACCACGGGCGGAACGTCCTATTAACAATTATGATATTGTTTTTCAGCGTAAAGAGGCTAATGGTACAACTAGAATATTGATGGGAGATTTGATAGGGCTGGCGATTCGTATTTTGAGATCCAGAGACGATATTCGAAATATGTTTGCAAGCTCTTATGAATATGTCTTTGTTGATGAGTTTCAAGATACAACGAACGAACAATACACATTGCTAAAATTGATGTTTCAGAATACCGCTACAAAAGTCTTGGCAGTTGGAGACCTGAATCAGAGTATTATGTTGTGGGCCGGAGCAAGGCAAACGATATTCAAAGATTTTTTAAATGAGTTTTCGGCACAGAGCAAGTTACTAGTAAAGAACTACAGAGCATCTACGGAAATTCAAAATATACTAAATATTTTACTACTCTTTATTCAAAACCCGTCATCAGCGATCTCAGAAATTGGAATTGCACCTGATCACTGCTCATTCCACACGTTTGAAGACGAGATTCAAGAAGCATCTTTCATTGT
>NZ_LWEY01001210.1:0-381 GCF_001634935.1 Oleiphilus sp. HI0043
CGATAGATTTAAGAACACTCTACCACGGGCGGAACGTCCTATTAACAATTATGATATTGTTTTTCAGCGTAAAGAGGCTAATGGTACAACTAGAATATTGATGGGAGATTTGATAGGGCTGGCGATTCGTATTTTGAGATCCAGAGACGATATTCGAAATATGTTTGCAAGCTCTTATGAATATGTCTTTGTTGATGAGTTTCAAGATACAACGAACGAACAATACACATTGCTAAAATTGATGTTTCAGAATACCGCTACAAAAGTCTTGGCAGTTGGAGACCTGAATCAGAGTATTATGTTGTGGGCCGGAGCAAGGCAAACGATATTCAAAGATTTTTTAAATGAGTTTTCGGCACAGAGCAAGTTACTAGTAAAGAA
>NZ_LWEY01001211.1:0-1062 GCF_001634935.1 Oleiphilus sp. HI0043
CTTTATTACTAAATGTCCCCTGCTTTTGCTTGAGATACTCAAAGGCAATGTTGGCTGAAGCGCGATAGGCTAACAAAACAATATTCTGATAGCCTTGCTGCTGTAAGTACGAAATACCAGCGTTCACGTGCGCAAGCGCTTTGTCTTGGTAGGGAATTGCTTTTAGCTGCTTTTCTTTATCGGCAAGGTCTATATCAACAGGTTTATCTGGATCAGAACTGTCTTCGGTAACTGCATCGTCTTTGTCTGCCGCTTGCTCACTTTTTTCCGCCTCACCATCTGACTTATCTTTTCCACTATCCTCGTTTTTGGCTGTCTTGTTGTTTAATGCTTCTGCCAAAGCAGGGCTTAGTTCAAGCTCATCAAATTTCTTTACTGGTAAAGCTCGCTCTGGGACTTTGTCTATGGAAGCGCCTGGTAATGAGAGCGCCAAGGTATACCAACCCGCCTCTGGAAGCCCACTGCGTACAGGCCTTATTACTTGAGGCCAGTCCGCATGCTGGCCGATACCAGGAACCAATAAAACAGCACCATGTTGTTGCGGCTTTTGAGAAGGTCTTTGTAAAGCCAGAACCTGAACACTTCCAGCAGAAGAACCACCTTCAGGTATGGGGTACTCAACATCCAGCCAAACTACTTCTTTTTGCCTCAATTCCGATATCAGGGCTTGCTGAGTCACCTTATCTAGATCTATATGTCCAACTCTAAGCGCCTCACTCTTGGTTTCACTTTCTTCTTTGCCTTCAGAGGCGTCAGGTGCATCTTCCGCCAGCACCATGCTAGAACTGAATATAAGAGTAACAAGAGCAAGGCAAAACCATTTCATATAAAAACTCATCTTAGTGACACTCGGAGGCACAAACCTATCATCAATAGGCTTAACACTTTACTTATCGGCAACTAAACTATTCGCACCAGCGCTTCTACGTTAGAATAGCGCAAATTATTAATTCCGAGGAAACCATGAGCCAATTTTTGATCGCCCCCTCTATTCTTTCTGCCGACTTTGCACGCCTAGGTGAAGAAGTCGAGAATGTTCTCGAAGCCGGTGCTGATATCGTT